>NZ_JAKJEW010000042.1:0-28728 GCF_022705245.1 Candidatus Skiveiella danica
TCGCCGTGTTTGCGGGTAACCTGGCCGGGGGCGCGGACAAGGTTGTCGCGCTGGCGGCCAGCAAGGATCTGTTCAAGTTCTGGCCCGAGCCGAGCTTCAAGGACATGGTGTTCTTTTTTGCCGCCGCCATCACCATGATGCTGGGCTCGATTCCCCAGCAGGACGTGTTTCAACGGGTGATGTCGGCCAACAGTGAGAGCGCCGCCACCAAGGGGCCTGTCATCGGTGGTGTTTTCTACATCCTGTTTGCCTTTGTGCCGATGTTTCTCGTCGCCAGCGCGTTGATCATCATGCCGGAGCAGACAGCCGCGCTCCTTAAGGAAGATCCCCAGAAGGTGCTGCCCACCCTCGTGCTGACACAGATGCCCTTTGTCATGCAGGTCCTTTTTTTCGGCGCGCTGTTGTCGGCCATCAAGTCCACCGCGTCAGCCACGTTGCTCGCGCCGAGCGTGACGTTCGTGGAGAACATCTGGCGCCAGTTCCAGCCGCACATGGGCGATCGCCAGGAACTGCGGACCATGCGCATCACCGTTCTGGTGTTCAGTGCGCTCGTTCTGCTTTATGCGATCCGCATGCAGGGAACGTCCATCTACGAGATGGTGTCGGGCGCCTATCAGGTGACGCTGGTGGGCGCATTCGTGCCGCTGGTGTTTGGCCTGTACTGGAGCAAGGCGACGACCCAAGGGGCGATTTTTTCGATCGTGCTGGGCCTTTTGACCTGGGTCCTCTTTCTGGCAACCCCAGCCGGCGGGGAGTTTCCGGCACAGCTGGCAGGCATTCTGGCGGCACTCTCGGGCATGCTGATCGGCTCGCTCGGACCCCAGGCAATCAAGAACAGCCATGCGGCGCACCACAGGCTGGTCGGCACCAACTGAACGCAAGTAGCGTGCAGGCGAGGCTTGGCGCCACTGGAACGGTTCGCGACGTACTAGGATCTTGATATCGGACCCGAAGCCTATAATTAAAGGCTTTGCATCCACGATCTGAACCACCGCCATGCCCATCTACGCTTACCAATGTGAGTCCTGCGGACATGCCAAGGATGTCCTGCAAAAAATGTCCGATGCGCCGCTGACCGACTGTCCGGCCTGTGGCGCCGCCTCGTTTCGCAAACAGTTGACCGCAGCGGGCTTCCAGCTCAAAGGGTCGGGCTGGTACGCCACCGATTTCAAGGGTGGCGGCGCCGGCGCACCGGCTGCAACCAGCGCCACGCCAGCAGAAGCTCCGCCAGCCAAGGCCGAAGCCGCACCGGTGGCTGTGGGCGGTTGCGGCGGCTCCTGTGCCTGCCACTAAGCCCCGTTCCGTGAACGGCGCACGCGCAACGTCATGAAGCGACGCATCCAGCAATACTTCATCACCGGACTGCTGGTGTGGCTGCCCATGGGCATCACAGTCTGGATCCTGATGTGGCTGATGGGCATGCTCGACGGCATCTTCCTGGCGGTGCTGGGGGCAGCCGATGCGGTGATCCCTGGCATCCACCCCCTTGTCGAGCGGCTTCGTAACGTGCCCGGCCTCGGGGTGATCCTGGTGGCCGTTGTCATATTTTCCACGGGCGTCTTTGTCGCCAACATGTTTGGCCAATGGTGGGTCGGGCAGTGGGACAAGCTGATGAACCGCATTCCCGTGGTTCGCAGCATCTACACCAGCGTCAAGCAGGTCGCGGACACGCTTTTTTCGGGAAGCGGCCATGCATTTTCGAAGGCATTGCTGATCCAGTATCCGAGACAGGGGTCCTGGACCATCGCTTTCCTCACCGGCAAGCCCGGCGGCGAGGTGGCCACGCATTTGTCGGACGATTTCGTCAGCGTCTATGTTCCGACCACGCCCAACCCGACGTCCGGTTTTTTCCTGATGATGCCGCGCTCCGATGTGGTCGAACTGAAGATGAGCGTCGATGACGCGCTGAAATACATCATTTCCATGGGTGTGGTAGTTCCTGGTGGCCCCGCTGCCTTGCCGGCACCATCGGGCAGCGCAAGTTCCCCCTAGTTGTTGAACCTTTTGCCCTGCAGGCATGCTGCGGGGCGGTCTGTTAGTGAAAGAGTATCTATGTCCATGCGTTCCCACTACTGCGGTCTGGTGACCGAAGCCCTGATTGGCCAGACCGTCACCCTGTGCGGCTGGGTCAACCGCCGCCGTGACCATGGTGGCGTCATCTTTGTCGACCTGCGGGACCGTGAAGGCTATGTGCAGATCGTCTGTGATCCGGATCGCCCGGAGATGTTTGCAGCGGCAGAGGGTCTGCGCAACGAGTTCTGCATCCAGATCAAGGGCTTGGTGCGCGCACGGCCTGAGGGCACGACCAATGACAACCTGAAGAGCGGCAAGATCGAGGTCCTGTGCCATGAACTGACTGTGCTGAACCCCTCGGTCACGCCGCCCTTCCAACTCGACGACGACAACCTGTCGGAAACCACCCGCCTCACCCACCGGGTGTTGGACCTGCGCCGCCCCTACATGCAGAACAACCTCATGCTGCGCTACCGGGTCTCCATGGAAGTGCGCAAGTTCCTGGATGCCAACGGCTTCATTGACATCGAGACGCCGATGCTGACCAAGTCCACGCCAGAAGGCGCGCGTGACTACCTGGTGCCGAGCCGCGTGCACGACGGCCATTTCTTTGCCCTGCCCCAGTCGCCCCAGCTGTTCAAGCAGCTGCTGATGGTGGCCGGCTTCGATCGTTACTACCAGATCACCAAGTGTTTCCGCGACGAAGACCTGCGCGCCGACCGCCAGCCCGAGTTCACCCAGATCGATATCGAGACCTCGTTCCTGGGTGAGGAAGAGATCCGGGCGCTGTTCCAGGGCATGATCACCACGGTGTTCAAGAACACCATCGGTGTGGACCTCGGCGAATTCCCGGTGATGACCTACCAGGAAGCCATGCACCTCTACGGCTCGGACAAGCCCGACCTGCGCGTGAACCTGCAATTCGCCGAAGTCACCGACGTGATGGCTGACGTGGATTTCAAGGTGTTCTCCGGCGCCGCCACGATGAAGAACGGCCGCGTCGTGGCCCTGCGGGTGCCGTGCGGCTCCCAGGAATCCGGCGGCATCAGCCGAGGCGAAATCGATGCCTACACCGAATTCGTCAAGATTTACGGTGCCAAGGGCCTGGCCTACATCCGCGTCAATGACCTTTCCAAGGGCCGCGACGGCCTGCAAAGCCCGATCGTCAAGAACATCCACGACAAGGCCCTCAACGCCGTCCTGGAGCGCACCGGTGCGAAGAACGGCGACCTGATCTTCTTCGGTGCCGACAAGGCGAAGATCGTGAATGACGCCATCGGGGCGCTGCGCATCAAGATCGGACACAGCGAATTCGGCAAGAAGAATGGCCTGTTCACCGGCGGCTGGCGCCCGATTTGGGTGGTCGACTTCCCGATGTTCGAATACGACGACGAAGCCCAGCGCTACACCGCCACCCACCACCCCTTCACTGCGCCGAAGGACGGCCATGAAGACTGGATGGTGACGGCGCCGGAGAAATGCATCTCCAAGGGCTATGACATGGTGCTCAACGGTTGGGAGATGGGCGGCGGCTCCGTCCGTATCCATCGAGCCGACGTACAGCAGAAGGTGTTCGACGCCCTCAAGATCACGCCCGAGGAGGCACAGCTCAAGTTCGGTTTCCTGCTGGATGCGCTGCAGTACGGCGCGCCCCCACACGGCGGCCTGGCGTTCGGCCTGGACCGTATCGTCACGCTGATGACCGGCGCCGAGTCGATCCGCGACGTGATCGCCTTCCCCAAGACCCAGCGCGCCCAGTGTCTGCTGACGCAGGCACCGAGCCCGGTGGACGAGAAGCAATTGCGCGAGCTTCACATCCGCCTGCGCAACGTCGAGGCTGCGCCGGCAGCCTGATCGTTGATGACGTCATGAAAAGGGGCGCCCATTCGGGCGCCCCTTTTTGCTGTGCCCGCAAGGCGGGATGACCGAAGGCTATCGGAAATGATAGCTGGATATGACCTCGTTGCGCTGGAACGCTGCCGTGCAATAGGCCGGTGAATCGACGTGGAAAAGACATCCCCCCGTTCTCAGTCACACCGAGCGATTTCCGTCGGGGCCATTGTAGGGAGCGCAGCGAAAATCCCGATCCCAGGGGTGCACCATCGCCCTCGGTGTTGTTGCCAAGGCCTTCAGGGTGCGACGGGGAGGGCTCAGTTCTGCGCTGCATCAAACAACACGAAGATCCGGCGGCGGCAAGCGTCAGGAAGGTGCACTTCGACCGGGGTATTGACGGTAAACTGCCGTTCATGCCCAATCCGGGCTTGGTAATGCACGGGAATCGCCTTTATGACCTCTGCCCACACGATCGAGTTCCTCAAACGTGATGTCGTGGTTATCGGCGGCGGCGGTGCCGGCTTGCGGGCTGCTATCGCTGCGGTCCGGGACGACCCGAAAGTCACCGTCGCGCTCGTTTCCAAGGTGGTGCCGATGCGCAGTCATACCGTGGCCGCCGAGGGTGGGGCAGCCGGTGTGGTCCGCGAAGATGATTCGCTGGACAACCACTTCGACGACACCGTCTCGGGAGGCGACTGGCTGTGCGACCAGGATGCGGTGCAGTATTTCATTGAGCACTGCACCGAGGAGATGATCCAGCTTGAACAGTGGGGCTGCCCTTGGAGCCGCAAGGAAGACGGCAGCATCAATGTGCGCTTCTTCGGCGGCATGAAGGTGCAGCGCACCTGGTTTGCGGCCGACAAGAGCGGCTTTCACATGCTGCACACGCTGTTCCAGACCTCGCTGCAGTACCCTCGCATCGAGCGCTTCGACGAGTACTTCGTCGCAGAACTGCTGGTCGAGGATGGCCGAGTGCGCGGCGTTCTGGCCATTGAGATTGCCACCGGCAAGCTGGTGGCCATCGAGTGCAAATCTGTGGTCATGGCCACCGGCGGTGCCGGGCGTGCTTACCGGCAGAACACGAATGCCGGCATCGTTACTGGTGATGGCATGGGCCTGGCGTTCCGTCAGGGCGCCGCTCTGCGTGATATGGAGTTTGTCCAGTACCACCCCACGGCGCTTCCTGGCACGGGCATCCTGATCACCGAGGGCTGCCGGGGTGAAGGGGGCATCCTCACCAACAAGGACGGGTACCGCTATCTGCAGGACTATGGGTTGGGCCCGCTTGATCCGTGGCCGCGCGCCAAGGCGATGGAGCTTGGACCGCGCGACCGGCTGTCCCAGGCGTTCTGGCACGAAGAACAAAAGGGCAACACCATCCCCACGGCAATGGGCAGCTCTGTCAACCTGGATCTGCGCCACTTGGGCGCTCAGAAAATCCATGAACGATTGCCGCTGATCGTCGAGGTGGCGCAGACTTTTATGGGGGTCGACCCGGTCACCCACCCGATCCCGGTGCGTCCGGCCGTGCACTACACGATGGGCGGCATCGCCAGCAACCGGACCACTGAGACCACGCTGGAGGGGCTGTACGTGGCGGGCGAATGTTCCAGCGTCGGCATTCACGGGGCCAACCGGCTGGGATCGAACTCGTTGTCGGAAATTGTCGTGTTCGGCAAGGTGGCCGGCGAACATGCAGCCCGGTTTGCGAGGAGCCAGGCCGAGAGGGATTCGGCGACGGTGCGGCGTCAGGCGGAGGCTGCGGCTGCCCGCCTGCTGGCACTGCTGGACAACGACCGCGGCGAGCGCGTGGCCGTGCTACGCGACGAGATGGGCGACACGATGGAGGCAGGCGTCGGCATCTACCGTAGCGCCACTGGCATGCAACAAGCCTGCGACAAGCTGGCCGAGTTGCGTGACCGGTATCGGCGTGGCGTCAAGCTCGATGACCGGCATCGTTCCTTCAATACCGAGTGGCTGTCGACGATCGAGCTTGGTTTCACACTTGAGGTGGCAGAGGCGATGGCCCACTCGGCCTTGGGTCGGCGGGAATCGCGCGGTGCCCATGTGCGGCTCGACGAATACAAGACCCGCGACGACGAGAATTTCCTGCAGCACTCTTTGGCACGCTATACCGGCGACGGCCCGCCGTCGATCTCGCTGGCTCCGGTCACTATCACCAAGTCGCAACCTCGCACGCGCAGCTATGGCGGCGAGGGCAAGAAGGCGGTGATGACATGACGACTTTTTGCACACTTGCCCCGACCATCGGCCGGAGAACCCCAGGATGACCGCTCAAGCTTCCCCTCGCACGATCCGCATCGAGGCGATGCGCTACAACCCGGAGACCGACAAGGAGCCGAGTTGGAAGAGTTACGACGTGCCGTTTCGTGACGACATGTCGGTGCTGCAGGGTCTGCAGTACATCAAGGACCACCTCGACGGCAGCCTGACGTTCCGCTGGTCGTGCCGCATGGCCATCTGCGGCAGCTGCGGGATGATGATCAACGACACGCCGCAGCTGGCTTGTCACGCCTTCCTGCGCGACTACATGCCTGGCCCGGTGCGCATCGAGGCACTGGACAACTTTCCGGTGATTCGCGATCTGGTCATCGACCAGACGTCGTTCCTGAACAAGCTGGAAGCGGTCAAGCCCTGGCTGATTCCCAAGACCCAACGCACACCGGCCGACGGCCCCAACCGCCAGACACCGGAGCAGATGCAGAAGTACCATGCTTACGCGCAATGCATCAATTGTCTGCTGTGCTACGCGGCATGCCCCCAGATCGGTCTCAAGCCCGACTTTGCGGGTCCCGCGGCGCTGGCGCTGATGCACCGCTACAACACTGATTCCCGCGACCAGGGTTGGTCGGCGCGCGCCGAGATGGCCAACGCCGAAGATGGCGTCTGGGGCTGCACCTATGTCGGTGAATGCAGCGAGGTCTGCCCCAAAGCCGTCGACCCGGCCCATGCGAT
The DNA here is from genome assembly GCF_022705245.1 of Candidatus Skiveiella danica. Lineage (NCBI taxonomy): Bacteria > Pseudomonadati > Pseudomonadota > Betaproteobacteria > Burkholderiales > Comamonadaceae > Candidatus Skiveiella > Candidatus Skiveiella danica. The sequence continues at coordinate 6,823 of NZ_JAKJEW010000042.1, forward strand.
CAACCAGAACAAAGCCAACAGCGCGCTCGACTATTTCGGGTTGGGCAAGCTGCTGGCTCCGAGTGAAGGAGCGAAGTGATGGGACGCCACCAAGCGGTCGCCAAGACCTATCGTCGCACGCAGCCGGTCGACTGGGGTCGCAGCGTGCATCGGCGTCGCTACATGCGACGTGAACTGACCTCGGTGTTTCTGATTGCCTACGCGCTGGTGCTTCTGTTCGGCCTGTGGCGCTTGTCCCAGGGCGAAGCGGCTTTCGAGGCCTGGCGCGCTTCCCTGGGCCATCCACTGGCACTGGCGGGCCACGCGGCCATCTTCATTGCCGCCCTGTATCAGACCATCAGCTGGTTCCAGGTGATGCCGCGTACGTTGCCGGACAGCCAGGTCAAACCGGCCAGCATCACGCGCGCAGGGTGGGCCGCTGCGGCTGTGGTGTCGGTACTGGTGCTGGCCCTGGTGATGCTGGGAGGTGGGAAATGAAGCGCTCCAACGAACCGATCATCTGGCTGCTATTCGGTGCCGGCGGCATGCTCTCTGCGCTGGTTGCACCTGTGTTGGTGCTGATCACAGGCCTGCTCGTGCCGCTGGGCCTTTTGTCCAAGGACGTGATGAGCTACCAGCGGGTGCTGGCCTTCGCGCATAACCCGCTGGGCAAGCTGGTGCTCCTGGCGGTGATTGCGCTGTTCCTTTTCCATGGTGTGCATCGCTTCGTGACCACACTGAACGACTATGGCTTGCGCGGTGGCCATGCAACGATGGCGCTGTTCGTTGGCATTGCGACACTGCTGACCTTGGTGACCGCAGGCCTGCTGCTCGGCATCGGATTCTGATCGGGAATAGTGCGGGCAACCTGCTGGCCGGACTCGCGTGACGGCGCCGGAACAGGTGCTTCCAAGGAGAGATGCCAGCCCATAGGGCCAACCATCCCAGCCTCAGGGGCTCTCCACGGCCTTCAGCTTAGCCGCGCCAGTTGTTCGCGCACCTTGGCCAGCGTGGCGGTGAAGTCAGCCAGGCGTTTCTGCTCCTGCTCGATCACGGCCGGCTTGGCTTTCGCGACGAAGGCCTCGTTGCCCAGCTTGGCGGTGGCCTTGGCGATCTCGCCTTCCAGCCGCGCGGCTTCCTTGCCCAGCCGGGCCTTTTCCGCGGCCACGTCCACTTCCATGAACAGGCACAGGCGGGCTTCACCCACCATCGCCACGGGCGCAGCCTGAGCGGCAGCGGCCCAGGCGGCTTCGTCGGCAAACACCGTCACCTCCTTGAGTTTGGCCAGCGCCTGCAGCACCGGCGCTGCCGCCGTCATGAAGGCCGGGTCACCCACCACGAACAGCGGCAGCCGGGTGGCGGGCGACACGTTCATCTCGCCGCGCAGGTTGCGGCATGCGTCCACCAGCGCCTTGAGCTTGGCGACATGCGCCTCGGCGGACGGGTCGATGCGCTCGGGCTGGCTGACGGGGTAGGCCGCAATGGCCACCGACTCACCCTCGCGCCCCGCCACGGGCGCCACCTTCTGCCAGAGTTCCTCGGTGATGAACGGAATGATCGGGTGCGCCAGGCGCAGGATGGTCTCCAGCGTGCGGATCAGCGTGCGGCGCGTGCCGCGCTGCTGCTCGGCGTTGCCGGTGTTGATCTGCACCTTGGCGATTTCCAGGTACCAGTCGCAGAACTCGTTCCAGACGAAGTCGTAAAGCGTGTTGGCCACGTTGTCCAGGCGGTACTCGGCAAAGCCCTTGGCGACTTCGGCCTCCACGCGCTGCAACTGCGAGACGATCCAGCGGTCAGCCTGGGAGAAGTCGAGGTAGCCACCGCCCGGCACGCACGCGTCGGCGCCGTGCTCGTTCAGGCCGCAGTCCTGCCCCTCGCAGTTCATCAGTGTGAAGCGCGTGGCGTTCCAAAGTTTGTTGCAGAAATTGCGGTAGCCCTCGCAGCGCTTGCTGTCGAAGTTGATGCTGCGGCCCAGCGAGGCCAGCGCGGCAAAGGTGAAGCGCAGCGCGTCGGCGCCATAGGCCGGAATGCCCTCGGGGAACTCTTTTTCGGTGTTCTTGCGCACCTGCGGTGCGGTCTCGGGCTTGCGCAGGCCTTCCGAACGTTTGGCCAGCAGAGGTTCGAGCGAAATGCCGTCGATCAGGTCCACCGGGTCGAGCACGTTGCCCTCGGACTTGCTCATCTTCTTGCCCTGCGCGTCGCGCACCAGGCCGTGGATATAGACGTGCTTGAACGGGACGCGGCCGGTGAAATGCGTCGTCATCATGATCATCCGGGCGACCCAGAAAAAGATGATGTCGTAGCCGGTGACCAGCACGGTGCTGGGCAGGTAGAGGTCGTAGTCCTGCGTTTTTTCAGGCCAGCCCATGGTGCTGAACGGCACCAGCGCGGACGAATACCAGGTGTCCAGCACGTCCTCGTCGCGGCGCAGCAATGGAACGCCTTTCAGCCGTGCTGAAAGTGCTTTAATTTCAAAAGCCTCGCCTTGTGCGATGTATTTCTGGATGGCTTCCGCTTCGTCACGCGCGACATAGACCTTGCCGTCTTCGTCGTACCAGGCCGGAATCTGATGGCCCCACCAGAGCTGGCGGCTGATGCACCAGTCCTGAATGTTGTTCATCCACTGGTCGTAGGTGTTGACCCAGTTTTCGGGCACGAACTTCACCTCGCCGGACTTCACCGCGTCGATGGCCTTCTGGGTGATGCTCTTGCCCGTTGGGTCGATATCGCTTACCTTGGTCATCGCCACGAACCACTGGTCGGTCAGCATGGGCTCGATCACCTGGCTCGTGCGGGCACAGCGCGGCACCATCAGCTTGTGCTTCTTCACTTCGACCAGCGCGCCCAGCGCCTCCAGGTCCGCCACGACCTTCTTGCGGGCCACGAAGCGGTCCAGCCCCTGGTAGGCGGCGGGGGCCTCGCTGTTGATCTTGGCGTCCAGCGTCAGCACGCCGATCATCGGCAGCTTGTGGCGCTGGCCGACGGCGTAGTCGTTCTGGTCGTGCGCGGGCGTGACCTTCACCACGCCGGTGCCGAAGGTCTTGTCTACGTAGTCGTCCGCAATCACCGGAATCTCGCGATCGCACAGCGGCAGTTTCACCATCCGGCCGATCAGGTGCGTGTAGCGCTCGTCTTCCGGGTGCACCATCACGGCCACGTCGCCCAGCATGGTTTCCGGCCGGGTGGTGGCCACGGTCAGCGCGCCGGATCCATCGGCCAGTGGGTAGGCGATGTGCCACAGGAATCCGTCTTCCTCTTCGCTCTCCACCTCCAGGTCACTCACCGCGCTTTGCAGGACCGGGTCCCAGTTCACCAGGCGCTTGCCGCGGTAGATCAGGCCCTGCTCGTAGAGCTGCACGAAGGTCTCCGTCACCGTCTTGGACAGTTTCGGATCCATGGTGAAGTACTCGCGGCTCCAGTCCACGGTGTCACCCATACGGCGCATCTGCGTGGTGATGGTGTTGCCGCTCTTCTCTTTCCACTCCCAGACCTTGGCGACGAAGTTCTTGCGGGCCTCGGCAGGTGTCGGCCCCATGTCGTGCCGGCTGATGCCTTGCGCCTGCAGTTGTCGCTCCACCACGATCTGCGTGGCGATGCCGGCATGGTCGGTGCCCGGAATCCAGGCGGTGTTGAAGCCGGCCATGCGGTGGTAGCGCGTCAGGCTGTCCATGATGGTCTGGTTGAACGCATGGCCCATGTGCAGCGTGCCCGTCACGTTGGGCGGCGGCAGCTGGATGGCAAATGAGGGCGCACCTTCTTTGGGTGCGTGGCTGCCCCGGAAGCCGGCCACGCCGTATCCGCGCCGCTCCCATTCGGGCCCCCAATTGGCTTCGAGCGCGGCAGGCTCGAACGATTTGGACAGGGAAGACAGGCCGGGCTGCTGGACGGAGTCGCTCATGGGTACTGTGTTTCTGAATGAACAACGGCATCCTTAGGGATGCCGTTGCACCACCTGGCGTGGCGGGGTGAAGAGTGCCGCGATTTTACGCGATCGACGGCCCGCGCCTTCAGGCCCGTGGGGTTGCGCGCCGGATGATGGCGGCGCAGTCCACGCCACGGGGCAGCGTGCCGTAGTTGCGGTGGCCGCCGTCCGCCAGGCGCGATGCGCAGAAGGCATCCGCCACAGCGGCAGGCCCGTGTTGCACCAGCAGGGCCGCCTGGATGGCCAGCGCCATGCGGTCCACCACGCTGCGGGCGCGGTAGTCCATGTCGCCCCGCTCGCTGAACTCCCGTTTCAGCGCGGTGACCCATGCGTCAAGGGCACCATTGGCGCCGCGGGCCCGGTCTACCTCACGGAAGAAGGCCTCCACCACGGCGGGGGTCTTCTGCATCGCCCGCAGCACGTCCAGGCACTGGACGTTGCCACTGCCCTCCCAGATGGCGTTGACGGGCGACTCGCGGAACAGGCGCGGGAACGGGCTGTCTTCCATCACGCCGCTTCCGCCGATGCATTCCATCGACTCGTACGCATGGTTGGGGGTGCGTTTGCAGATCCAGTACTTGCCCACCGCGGTGACCAGACGGACCAGCAGGTCTTCATGCGGGTCGGCGCGGTGGTCCATGGCGCGGGCCATGCGCATCGTCAGTGCCAGAGAGCCTTCGTGCTCCAGCACGAGGTCGGCCAGCACGTTCTGCATCAGTGGCTGCTGGTTCAGCACATTGCCGAAGGCCGAGCGGATGGAGCAGTGGTGCAGGGCCTGCGCCACGGCCGCCCGCTGGCCGGCGGCGGAGCCGATCATGCAGTCGAAGCGGGTCATGGCCACCATCTCGATGATGGTTCGTACGCCGCGTCCTTCCTCGCCCACCATCCAGGCCAGTGCGCCGCGCAGCTCGGTCTCGCTGGAGGCGTTGGACACATTGCCCATCTTGCGCTTCAGGCGCAGCACCTGCATCGGGTTCTTGGTGCCATCGGGGCGCCAACGCGGTAGCAGAAAGCAACTCAGGCCACCCGGCGCCTGCGCGAGCACCAGGAAGGCATCGCACATCGGCGCCGAAACAAAGTACTTGTGTCCCACGAGCTCATAGGCCTCGCCTGCGCCACCCGCACCGACCGGGTAGGCCCGCGTGGAATTGGCGCGTACGTCGGAGCCTCCCTGTTTCTCGGTCATGGCCATGCCGATGGTCAGGCCGGCTTTCTGTGCGTCAGGCACATTGCCTGGGTCGTAACTGAGCGCGGTGATCTTCGGCTCCCACAGGGCCGCCAGTGACGGCGTGGTGCGCAACGAAGGCACTGCGGCGAAGGTCATGGTGATCGGGCAGCCGTGGCCGGCTTCCACCTGGGTTTGCAGATACGTCCGTGCGGCGCGGGCCACATGGGCGCCCGGGCGGGGATCGGTCCAGGGCGAGGCATGCAGGCCGTTTTCGATCGCCGTCTTCATCAGCGTGTGATATGCCGGGTGAAAGCGGACCAGATCGACGCGGTTGCCGAAGCGATCGTGTGTGTCCAACTCCGGCGGATGGCGGTTGGCCTGTATGCCCAGGTCCAGGTACTCGGCCGACCCCGTCAGTGCGCCAAAGGTGCTCAGGGAATCCTGGGCCCAGGCTGCGCCTTCGCGCTGCACCGCGTCGACCAGGGCTGCGTCCTGGGCGAACATGTTGTAGTCGACCAGTTCCCGCGAGACGTTTGTCACTTGGTGGGTGTCGGCCAGGTAGATTGAATCACGGGCCAGGATGTCGGGTGCGTTCATGGGGGAGACTCCAGTGGGGGTTGAATCATGGCGTGCCGGCGTGGGGCCGGTTCGCGGGCGGCGCGCAGGAGTTCCTGCCAGATACCGCGTCCGGCGGCATCGAACTGAAGCACGGATTCGGCGAAGGTCTGACGCGCGCCGGTGTCCACCAGTGGCTGCGGCAGCCAGGGATCGAAGATGAGCGCATGAATGGCCTCGTCGCCCAGGAGAAACGACTCGCGTGCAGCGGTGTCCAGCGAAAGCTTCGACGCGCCCTCGCGCCATGCGTCGAGTGCCTGCGCGCGTTCGCGATAGCCGTAGGTCAGCGCTGCGCCGTCCCAAAGCGCGCGTGCCTGCCGCTCGCGAGAAGGTTCCAGCCCGCGGGCGATGAACACGGTTGCGCCTGCCCCCAGGCCCAAGCGTCCAAGCCGCTCACGCGCGACGTCCACGCCACCGGCCAGATTGTCCGGGCGCAGAAACAGCCCGCGTTCGAACTCGGCAAGTCCCAGCAAACCCAGGGCCCGACCGCGCGCCCGCAACGCCGCGCGGTCGCTGCGGCCAGCCGGTCCGACATGGACGGCGACCCAGTCCCCGTTCCACTCGCGAACGCGAGCGGTCGTTTCCCGCCATCCCGATATCTCGTCGGCCAGGGGAGCGGCCTGGGGTCCGAGCCGGTAGGTCCCCCGGCCTGTGGTGATCAGCATGCCACTGGCATTCAGGCGGGTCAGCGCGACGCGGGCATTGTTCCCCTGAATCCGCAGCGCGTTGCAGGCGGCGACCACTTCGCGCGCGCTCAAGGTGCCGCCCTCGACTGCCATCAGCAGATTCAGGATCAGGTGGCGCGCAGAGACCGGCATGCCTTGATTATTACTGTGGTCATCAGATGCAGCAAGTTGAAGTAATAAATATTGTGGCTCTGTGGGTCGATCACCGGTCGCAGGGGCTACACCCGTTGCCACCTCGGCCCGTCCGGGTGGTGGGCTCGGGTCCGGAATGCTGAAATTCAGAATAAAGAAGTAAATTCCCAGCGTCGAATGGACATGGTGTGCTATCAATATGTAACTTTTTTGGGCACGCCGAGCTTGACGCACAAGCGCGGATCCCGATTTTTCGGCGCCCTCCGGCTGCCGACCCGGCGGGCGCTCGCCTCAAAGCGGACCGGCGGGCTTGCGTGGGCAGATTCCCGCCCAAGGGCACGCATCGTTGATTTATATCAATGAACCCGTGTCCTGCCTTGAATCGGTGCACCGACATTCTTGACGCATATACTCGCGGAGCGTCCAATGGCGCTTGTCAAAAATCAAATCCACTTTTTCACGGAGTCTGCCCAAATGATCAAGTCGTTCTTCTCTCTTGCCACTGCTTCGGCCGTGTTGGCTTTGGTCAGTATCAGCCCGGCCCAGGCGGCCGTTGACGCGGATGCGGCCCAGACCCTGTTCAAGAAAAACGATTGCACCAAATGCCACGCGGTTGACAAATCCAAGAAGGGCCCGTCCCTGCAGAAGATTGCCGCCAAGTACAAAGGCAAGGCCGATGGCGAGGAGAAGGTCATCAAGAACATGACCACCAGCCCGAAAGTCAAGCTGGATGATGGCACCGAGGAAGAGCACAAGGCCATCAACACCAAGGATCAGGCTGCAATCAAGAACCTGGCGGCCTGGATTCTTTCCCAGTAAGACTGTCCTGGGGCGTACGGGACTCCTGGCTCCGGATGAAATCTCACCGGTTTTTTCCGTCACGCCGATGCTGAGAAGCTGAAGTTCCCGACATGCCATGCATTCCATCAGGGCGCGGTAATCGTTATCGCGCCTTGTTTTTTTCCGGAAGACCGTTATGCATTCCCACACTCTTTCGCGGCGCCTGAGCCGCCTGGCCGGTTTTCTGTGCCTGCTCGGCGCCTGCATGAGCCTGCCGGGCCTGGCGCAGACGCCGACCGCGCCCGCCGCAGCGCCGGTGGCCGCGAAGGCGCTGGACAATGCCACCTGCCTCACCTGCCACGATGGCAAGAAAGGCAAGCTGGAGGTGCCTGGCGCTCAAGGCAAGCCCCGCGCGCTTCACAGCGTGGCACCGGACAAATTTGGTGAGAGCGTGCATGCGAAGATGGATTGCGTGGCCTGTCACACCGACATCACGGACAACGCGGAAAAAGGCAATCAGCATGCGAAGGACACGGCACAGAAGCTGAAGAAAGTCGACTGTGCGGGGTGTCATACAACCCTGTGGGAGCAGGCGCAGAAGGATGGATCTGCCAAGGCCAAACCGCGCCTGGGCGTGGTGGCCGAGAACATCGAGGCCTACAAGAAGTCGTTCCATGCACGTCCGAACAGCGACGACAAGACCCGGCCCAATGCGTCGTGTGACAACTGCCACGACACGCACAGCTTCAAGGTGCCGGCCAAGGGCACTCCGCAATACGCAGAGTTCCGCCTGGGCATCTCCAAGGCGTGTGGCGAGAACTGTCATTCGGACCAGTTGGAGACCTATGCCGGCTCCGTGCATGGCAAGGAAGCGCTGGACAAGAAAAATGCGAAGGCCGCCGTCTGTTCCGACTGCCATAGCGCGCACGCCGTCAGCAACTCATCGGGCGACCCCTTCAAGCTTGCCGTGACCGGCAAGTGCGGGACCTGCCACGAGGCCAACTACAAGACCTACAAGGCGACCTACCACGGACAGATCAACACCCTGGGTTATGCCTACACCGCCAAGTGCTACAACTGCCACGGCAGCCATGACATCCTGAAGGTCAAGGACCCCGAGTCCAAGGTCTCCCCTGAAAACCGCATGAAGACCTGCCGCGAATGCCACAACGGCAAGAAGGGCGTCGGCGAGGCACCGGCGGGCTACGCGAGTTTCGAGCCGCACGGCCACGTGCATGACTTCGGGCGCTATCCCCAGATCTGGATCGCGTGGCAGATCATGGTGCAACTGCTGGTCGGCACCTTCGGATTTTTCTGGCTGCATACCGCTTTGTGGTTCTATCGCGAATACAAGGAGCGCCGCAAGCTCGACGCGCAGCCCCGCGTCAGGGCCGATGCCCTGCCGGCGAACCTTCAGGGCAAGCATGTCCGACGTTTCAGCCCGATCTGGCGCGTGGCGCATCTGACTTTTGCATTGAGCCTGATGGTGCTCACGCTCACCGGCATTCCGTTGTTCTACCCGGATGCGCCATGGGCCAGCGCGCTCATGACGGCGCTCGGTGGGCCGCACATTGCCGGCCTCATTCACCGGGTGAGTGCGGTCATATTTGCCGGCGTTTTCTTCTGGCACCTGTTCTACCTGGCCTGGACCGTCGGGCGCGACTGGAAGAACTTCAAGTTGTTCGGACCGAACTCGCTGGTTCCCAACCTGCAGGACGGACGCGACATGCTGGGCATGTTCAAGTGGTTCTTCGGCAAGGGTCCGCGTCCCAAGTTCGACCGCTGGACGTACTGGGAAAAGTTCGACTACTGGGCTCCGTTCTGGGGGGTGACCATCATCGGCGTCAGCGGCCTGATCATGTGGCTGCCCAATGTCTTTGGCGCCTTCCTGCCGGGCTGGATCTTCAACGTGGCGGCCATCTTCCACGCGGAAGAGGCGTTCCTGGCCGTGGTGTTCCTCTTCACCGTCCACTTCTTCAACAACCACTTCCGTCCGGACAAGTTCCCCCTCGACGTGGTGATGTTCACTGGCACCTTCTCGATCGAGGAGTTCAAGCACCAGCATGCCGTGCAGTACCAGCGCCTGGTGGACAGTGGCGAACTGGAGAAATACCTGGTGGATCCGCCTTCGGCCGCCAAGCTGACCGCGGCAAAGATCCTAGGTTTCACGTTGATCGTGATCGGCCTGACCTTGCTGACGCTGGTCGGGATCGGCTTCTTCACCGGAGGTTGATGGCGGTCCGTTGAGTTGGAGCGGCGTTGTTTCAAGCGCCGCTTCGGGAATCGGATAATCAGATCCGTCACTGCGGTGATCGAAGGGAAAGCATGGCATTCATCGAATCAGACGTTGCCATCGCCGACCCCGGTTCCGGCCTTGGTGTTGGTTGCGCAGGACTTCGGGTAGCGTCCGGATGCAAAGGTTGCCGTGGTGGTGTATCTTGCGGGTGCGGTGGGGACAGTGCTGACGGTGCCGGTTCTCGTTTGCGTCTGAGCGTCGCTTGGCGGCGTTGTCATTGAACCGCTTGCGGGCGCACGGGGTGGGCACGCAGGCGATTAACAAGGTTTTTTCGTGAGTCCCAAAGAAACAGTCACCGTCGCCCATGCGAACCCTTCGGGGGCGGGCGCTCCGTTACAGCCCATTGCCATTCCCAAGTACCTGCAGGATACCTACTGGTGGGCTTACCTGCACCCCAACGCCGTGCGCGTGTTCGAGCGCCAATGGCTGGTCAACCTGATCCTGTGGGGCAATTTCTCGCGGCTGCGTGATGCCGCCTTGCAGGAAATGGGCGAGGTCATCGACGGCAAGGTGCTCCAGGTGGCCTGTGTCTATGGCGACTTTACCGAGCATCTGGTCAATCGCCTGAGTCCGGCGGCCAGTCTGGACGTGATCGATGTGGCGCCGATCCAGATCAAGAACCTGCACGAGAAACTCAAGACCACGCGCCAGGTTGCGGTGCTGCGTCAGGATTCGACCGACATGCAGTTCGAAGATGCCAGCCACGATACCGTGGTGGTGTTCTTCCTGCTGCACGAACAGCCTGCCGACGCGCGGCGCAAGACGATCGCCGAGGCCCTGCGCGTCACACGCCCGGGCGGCAAGGTCATCTTCGTCGACTATCACAAGCCGGTTTCGGCCAGCCCGTTCCGCTATCTCATGGTGCCCATCCTGAGCACGCTGGAGCCATTTGCACTCGACATGTGGCGCGGCGAGATCGTCGACTGGCTGCCCGAGGGATTGACGCCGGCGGGGGTTGAAAAGGAGACCTACTTCGGCGGCCTGTACCAGAAGGTGGTGATCACCCGCTGAGGCGTCCTGACGTTCTCATCCCGTTCCCGGCGGGGCGTCCAGACCAGGGTCCGCACGCCCGGCGCCATGTCGAACGCTCCCTCAGGCAGCGACCTGGAATGCGCGCCAGCGTGCCCACTCTTCCCCGGGCGCCGCTTCGATGGCAACCGTGCGCCCCGTTGCCGGATGAATCAGCTCCATGCGCAAGGCGTGCAGCCACAGCCGCTGAAGGCCCAGCAGCGCGGCCACCGCGCGGTTGAGAGGGCCCTTGCCATGGGTGGCGTCGCCGAGGAGCGGGTGGGCGATGTGCTTCATGTGGCGGCGCAGTTGGTGGCGGCGGCCGGTCAGAGGCGTGAGCTCCACCAGCGCGCAGCGTGTGCTCTCGAACGGTCCCTGGGCCAGCGGAAGCAGGTGGTGTTGCAGCGTCCGGTAGCGGGTGCGGGCCTCCTGTGCCTCCTGGACGGGGCCTTGGGCCGCTGGCACCCGCAGATCGTCGGTCATGCGACGCAGGGGATGCTCGATCAGCCCTTCGGGGTCGGTCCAACCGCGCACCATGGCCAGGTAGGTCTTGCGGATCGCACCGCCGGATTCGAACTGCTGGCCGAGCGCCCGCGCGGTGGCGGCGTCCAGCGCGAACAGCAGCACGCCGCTGGTGCCCTTGTCCAACCGGTGCGCGGGCCAGACCGGGCGACCCAACTGGTCGCGCAGCATTTGCAGCGCAAAGCGGGTCTCGCCCGCGTCCAGTCCGGTGCGGTGCACCAGCAGCCCAGGCGGTTTGGCCACCGCTGCAAGATAATCGTCCAGGTAAAGGATCTCCAGCATGTTGTTTCTATTGTCGCCCGCCAAGTCGCTGGACTACACGCCGGCGCCTGCCGACCTGCCGCACACGCAGCCCCTGTTTGTCAAACAGTCCGCCGAGCTGATCGACGTGCTTCGGCAGAAATCCCCGCAGCAGATTGCCAGCCTGATGCACCTCAGCGACGCGCTGGCCACCCTGAACGCGGCGCGCTATGAGGCCTGGCGGCCGCGATTCACGGCGCGCAACGCCAAGCAGGCGGCGCTGGCGTTCAACGGTGATGTCTACGGCGGGCTCGATGCGCGGACACTGAAGCCAGCAGAACTGGCCTGGGCACAGGAGCACCTCTGCATCCTGAGTGGCCTGTATGGCGTGCTTCGACCGCTCGACCGCATGCAGCCGTACCGGCTCGAAATGGGCACACGGCTCGCCACCGCGCACGGCGACAACCTGTACCAGTTCTGGGGATCGCGCATTTCGGACTACCTTAACCGGCGCCTGGCCGCCGACAGGTCCCCGGTTGTGGTCAATCTGGCCTCCCAGGAGTATTTCAAGGCCGTGGACCGCAAGGTGCTTCGGGCGCGCGTGATCGACTGTGTGTTTGAGGAAGGCAAGGGCGGCCACTACAAGGTGGTGTCGTTTTTCGCCAAGCGGGCTCGCGGCCTGATGGCGCGCTACGCCACCCAGCACCGCATCAGCACGCCAAAGAAACTTGAAGCCTTCGACCTCGAAGGCTATGCCTTTGCCGCATCCGCTTCCCGGCCCGACCGGCTGGTGTTTCGCCGCGCAGTCGCCTGACGGACTGCCGGATCCTGGAAATATGATCAAAATAGGCCTCAGCCCAGCGTCCAGAGGTCATCAACAGCTATGAAAATTAAAGCAAACGGCATCCAGATCGAGGTCGAGGACACCGGCGCGGACGGTTCGCAGAACGACCGGCCGGTCGTGCTGCTGATCATGGGCCTGGGCATGCAGCTGATTGCCTGGCCGCCCGCGTTGGTGCAGGGGCTGGTGGATGCCGGCTTTCGCGTGATCCGCCACGACAACAGGGACATCGGTCTGTCGCAGCACTTCGACCACCTGGGTGTGCCCAATCTGGTGTGGGCCACTCTGCAGCACCGGCTCGGCCTGAGCCCGAAGGCGCCCTTCACCCTGAGCGACATGGCGGCCGACGCCGTGGGCGTGCTCGACGCGCTGAAGATCGAGCGCGCGCACATTGTCGGCGTCAGCATGGGCGGCATGATCGCCCAGCGCGTGGCCATTGCCGCGCCAAAGCGGGTGCTGAGCCTGACCAGCATCATGAGCTCCAGCGGCGCCCGCGGCCTGCCCCGGGCCAAGCCACAGGTGCTGAAGGCGTTGCTCAGCAAGCCCGCCAGCCATGCCCACGACGACATCGTGGACCATTACATCAACCTCTACACCGTCATTGGGAGCCCCGATTTCGTGGTGCACGAGGCAGAGTTGCGCACCCGCATCCTGGCTGGCATCACCCGCAGCTTCCGCCCGGTGGGCACCATGCGCCAGATGCTGGCCATTGTCGCCGACAGCACCCGCGCCGGCGAGCTGGGCCGGATCCAGTGCCCCACGCTGGTGGTGCATGGCGCGGCCGATCCCCTGGTACCGCTGGCCTGCGGCAAGGACACGGCGCGCCGCATTCCCGGGGCCCGTCTGGAGGTCATCAAGGGCATGGGCCACGACCTGCCTCCGGGCGTGGTCAGCGAGGTCCTGCGGGTGATGCTGCCTTTTCTCAAGCAAGTCCACCCATGAGCCAGTCCAGTCTGCCCGCCGGCACCCCTACCACGGCCCAGGCCGCCGGGCACTCCCAGCTCGGCAAGGCCTCCGCTTATGTCGACCAGTACGATCCGGGTCTTCTGTTCCCGATAGCGCGCGCAACCAGCCGCGCCGAGATCGGCGTCACGGGGACGCCGCGCTTTTTCGGCGCGGACCTGTGGACAGCCTTCGAGCTGGGCTGGCTGAACCCGCGCGGCAAGCCGCAGGTGGCGCTGGCGCACATCCTGGTGCCTTGCGAAAGCACGCACATCGTCGAAAGCAAGTCGTTCAAGCTCTACCTCAACAGCTTCAACAACACCCGGTTCGCTGATGCGGAAGCGGTCAGGGAGCGCATCCGGGCCGACATCAGCGCGGCCGTCTGGCAAGGGGGCCCGGTGTTGTCCGGCGTGGGTGTGAAGGTGCTGGGCCCGGATCTTTTCGACCAGGAACCCATCCACGAGCTCGACGGCCTGAGCCTGGACAGGCTCGACATCGAGTGCACGCGCTACACCCCTGCGCCGGATCTGTTGCGCGCGGCGTTGGACGAGCAGCCGGTCAGCGAGGTACTGGTCAGCAACCTGCTCAAGAGCAACTGCCTGGTGACCGGGCAGCCCGACTGGGGCAGCGTGCAGATCAGTTACAGCGGGCCGCAGATCGACCAGGAAGGCCTGCTGCAATACATCGTGAGCTTTCGCAACCACAACGAGTTTCACGAGCAGTGCGTGGAGCGCATGTTCATGGACATCTGGACGCGCTGCAAGCCGGTGAAATTGACGGTGTATGCGCGCTATACCCGCCGCGGCGGCCTGGATATCAGCCCGTTTCGCACCAGCCATCCCCAGAGCGTTCCGCTCAACGTGCGAACGGCCCGTCAGTAGCAGGGCCTGATCGCCGCCTTTGCGCCGCGTTCAGGCGTGTGGCGTCGGGTTGGGGTGTTGATGAGGTCCTTCGCAATCAGCCGGCCGGATCGAGCCAGTCGCAGCGCAGACGATGCCGGGCGTGGGCGCTTTGGCGCCAGCGCACATACAGGCCCGGGCAGAACATGGCCAGAACGCACAAGGGGAGCAGAACGGTCATCTCCAGCGCCAGGGCGGGGAGCCAGCTCACGCAGCCAAGCACCCAGAGGGTGAGTACCGCATCCCACAGGTGGTATTCGACCGGATGTTCGGCGCGGTGCGCGATTTGCCAGCGCTTGATGCGTTGCAACTCCGAGAGGGTCAGGCGGGCGGGCATGGGCGTTCGGGTACGGGAGAAACTTCACTGTATGGTTCGCGTCAGTCCAAGTCAAGGCATGCCACGGAACGCCGACGCGCCGTGAATCCCGGTACATCGCTAAAAGAGTTGGGGCGTTTCTGCTATTGATTGAGTAGCTGATGATGACCGTCTGGCGCTGGGATGTGCCAGTTTTAATTCAATTTCCGGGTTGTCGGATGCCTTGGCGAGCGATCCGACGCGCACCCCGAGCAGGCGCAGCCGTCGGGTCAGATCCACACGCTTCAGGCAGAGCCCCGCGGTCTGGCGGATCGTTCGCGCGTCGGCCGTGAACGCATCAAGGGTCTGGTCACGCGTGACACTCTTGAAGGTGTCGTAGCGCAGCTTGATGCCGATGGTCTTGCCGACGTAGCCTTTGCGCTGCAAGTCGCCGGCCACCTGCTCGCACAGGCGCGTGAAGATCGCGCCGAGTTCGGCCTTGTCGTGCACCGGATGCAGGTCGCGCTCAAAGGTGGTTTCCCGGCTGATGCTGACCGGTTCGCTTTCGGTCACCACCGGACGCTCGTCGCGGCCCCAGGCGGAATCGAACAGCCAGGCGCCGTAGCTCTTGCCGAAGTGCTCGGCCAGCCAGCTCCGGTCGTGTGTGGCGAGATCGCCAATGGTGCGGATGCCGTGCGCCAGCAGCTTCTCGTCCGCCTTAGGACCTACGCCGTTGATCTTGCGGCAGGCCAGCGGCCAGATCAGGGTCTGCAGGTCGTCGGGCTGCACGATCGAGATGCCCTTGGGCTTGTTGAATTCGCTGGCCATCTTGGCCAGCAATTTGTTGGGGGCCACGCCGATGGAGCAGGTCAGGCCGGTGGCGTCGAAGATGCTTTTCTGGATCAGCCTCGCCAGCACCCGGCCGCCCTCGCGCTGACCGCCGGGAACCTCGGTGAAGTCGATGTAGACCTCGTCCACGCCGCGGTCTTCCATCACCGGCGCGATCTCCAGGATCAACTGCTTGAAGCGGCGTGAAAAGCGGCGGTACTCGTCGAAATCGACCGGCAGCAGGATGGCCTGTGGGCACAGCCGCGCCGCCTTCATCATCCCCATGGCCGAGCCCACGCCGAACTGCCGTGCGGCATAGGTGGCGGTGGTGATCACGCCGCGCCCGGTGTAGTCGCGCAGCACCGGAAAGGCCGCCACGGGGATTTCATGCAGGGGCAGGTCCGCGTGGTGCTCGCGCAGGGCCTCGTCGAGCCGCCGCCGGCCGCCACCGATGACCACCGGCAGGCCCTTGAGCTGCGGGTAGCGCAGCAGCTCCACGGACGCGTAGAACGCGTCCATGTCCAGATGCGCGATGCGGCGCGGCGGTGCGGGTGGAGGAGGGCCTGGAGGTGCGGCGTGGGACACCCGGCAAGCATAGCGCCACAGGCGCCAGCGGCAGCGTGCGTTGCGGCGAAAGCACACTGCCCGTGGACCGATGGGCGATTTGGACATCGATGCGCGTGTGCGTCGCTGTGGGGATGGAAAATAAGCGAAGCGGTTGGGTGATTTGCACCTGCCAGGGTTGAGATCAGGAGGACAGAAATGCCATCCATCGTTCCATTCAGGTTTTCCCGGACCGCTTGCGCAGTGAGTCTGGCTTTGGCGTTCTCCGGCACGGCATCCAGCGCCCTTGCGGCCGGCGAGGGCAGCGCGCTGGAACACATGCTGGTGCGCGACAGCAAGGTCGATCTGCAGCTGCGCACCTATTTCTATGACAAGCTCAACCCGGCACCCAAGAACCCCAACCAGGCCTGGGCGCTCGGTGGCTGGCTGGGCTATCAGTCCGGCTGGTTGGGCGATGTCTTCAGCTTCGGCCTTACGGGCTACACCTCGCAACCGCTCTGGGCGCCGGCCGACGCGCCTGGCAGCAACCTGCTGACGGCGACGCAGGGCGGGTACTCGGTGCTGGGCCTGGCTTACGGTTCCCTGAGGCTGTTCGACCAGACCCTGACGGGTGGGCGCTTCGAGGTCAATCAACCGGAGGTGAACCTGTTTGACAACCGGATGACGCCACAGACCTTCCAGGGCGGCGCACTCACCGGCAAGCTGGCTGGCGTGGATTACTTTGCCGGCTACCTGTCAGACGTGAAGCAACGCAATGCCACGACCTTCATCAACATGGCGCAGGCCGCCGGCGCGCCATCCGACGTGAGTTCCGGGATGTGGCTGGTGGGTTTCAAGGGTGAACCGACCAAGGACCTGGTCCTGCGGCTGTCGTCCTACCATGTTCCGGATGTGCTCAACTCCACCTATGCAGACGCTGCCTGGACCACGCCGGTTGCAGACGGCATGAAGCTGCGCCTGGGCGCGCAGACGATCTACCAGAGCAGCACCGGCAGCAACTCGCTGGGGACGTTTTCGGTCGGCTATGGCGGCGTCAAGGCAGACCTCACGTCCGGGGGGTTGACCGGGACGCTGGGCTACAACCAGACCGGGCGCAACGCCAACCTGCGCTCGCCGTATTCGTCCTGGGCTGGCTACACCGTGATGCTGATCCAGGATTTCAACAGTGCCGGACAGAAGGCGTTTCTGATCGGTGCCGCCTACGACTTCAAATCAGTGGGCGCGCCGGGCTTGACGCTGGCGGGCCACATCGCCACCGGCTTCGATGCGATCAACCCGTCAACGGGGGCGCCAGTGGCCAACTCCACCGAATACGACATCGACCTGAACTACCGTTTCACCGACCAATCCTGGCCGAAGTGGGCGCAGCCGCTGTGGCTGAGAATTCGCGCGGGGGTGCTGGTGCCTTCCGGGGGCGGTGCCACGACCGAAAACTACCGGATCATCCTTAACTACCCGATCGATCTGAAGTAAGGTGTGCCAGCGACGCCTTTCGTTGGGAACGGGCCATGCGTGAGCTGAGCGGCCAGGCGGCGAGGACACGCGATCCGGTGCTCAGTCCGGTCGACCGGGTTTCGGAAATGCTGTTCGGCCTTTTCATGGCGCTGACCTTTGTGGGCGCGGTCTCGGTGGCCGAGCCCGGTGGCGTGCAAGTGCGCACGCTGTTCATCGCTGCCCTGGGCTGCAACCTGGCCTGGGGCCTGGTCGATGCGGTCATGTACCTGGTGCGCACCATCACCACGCGCGGCCGCGCCCACAGCCTCATGCGGGCGGTGAGATCGGCGCCGGATGCCGATGGCGGCTGCCGGATCATTGAAGGCGCCTTGTCGAAGACGGTGGCCGGACTGGTCTCGCGGGCGGAGATCGAGGCCATTCGGGGGCGGATCCTGGCGCTGCCACAGGCGCCACCCAGGCCGGAACTGGATCGGGACGATGCACTGGCCGCGCTGGCCATCTTCCTGATCGTCGTTGTGGCCACCTTCCCCGTCGTGCTGCCGTTCCTGTTTCTGGATAACGTGGTGCTGGCCAAGATTGTCTCCCGGGGTGTCGCGCTGGCCATGCTCTTCATTGGCGGACTGGCGCTCGGCCGCTACGCCGGCTATGGCAGCTGGAAGGCCGGGCTGGTCATGGTCGGGCTCGGTGCCGGGCTGGTGGCGGCAATCAACGCGCTTGGCGGATGAGCACCTGGTTGCGCCTTCTGGCAATCGGGGCCACCGGGCTGGCAGCGACCGCTTTCGCGGGCGACGATGCGCCCGCCGCAGAGCCCCCGGCCTGGGCCTTTGGCCTGACTGTCTATCCGACCGATGTTCGCGGTGGCCAGCGCTACGCCTCCGCCATTGCCACTGCCGATCACGGTTCGGTCCATCTGGAGGCACGGACCAACTACGAGTCGGTGGGTGCGCGCTCAGCCTTTGCGGGCTGGAACCTCGCGGGGGGCGAGACCGTGAAGTGGACACTGACGCCCTTGCTCGGCGTCGCCTGGGGCACGACGCAGGCCTGGATTCCCGGACTGGAAATGAGCCTGACGTGGGGCCAGTTCGATGGGTACGTCGAGGCAGAGCACGTTCGTGCACGCGCAGGGCAGGTCGACAGCTATCTCTACGCCTGGACCGAGGTCGGTTTCCGCCCGGTGGAAGGACTTCGGGTCGGGCTGGCCGGCCAGCGCACACGAGCCTTCGGCAACACGCGGGCGCTGCAGCGCGGGCCCCTGGTGCAGGTGAGCTGGGGCGCGCTGACGCTGGGGGGCTACTGGTTCAATCCTGGCTCGGCGGACCAGGTGTTCATGGGCATGATCGGCGCGGCCTTCTGAAGCCGCGCCGCTGCCCGCAAGTGGGGGCTCAGGCCTCCTGCTTGAACCGATGCAGGGCCGAGGGCGACGGCCAGCCGGCTTCCTTGCACACGCGCACGATGGCTTCGTTGGTGTCAAAGTACACCTGCCAGTAGTTGTCGGTGTGGGTGTAAGGGCGCACGGCGATCTGCGGGCCTTCCAGCTTGATGTCGAGCAGGTTCACTTCCGGCGGCATGGTCTTGGAGATGTTGGGGATCTGGGCGACGGCGATCTTCAGGCGGGCGATGGCGTCGAGGGGGTCCACGCTGGCGGCCAGTTGCGCCACGCGCTCGACGCGGCGCTCCGGCAGCACCGAGAAGTTCTGGATGGTGTCGCCGAAGATCTTGCCGTTGCCGACGATGGTGAACACGTTGTCGGGCGTGATGATGGTGGTGCCGAAGAGGCCCAGCTCGCGGATCGTGCCGACCACGCCGCCGATGCTGACAAAGTCACCCACCTTGAACGGCCGCAGGATCAGCATGAAGGCGCCGGCCGCGAAGTTGCCCAGCAAGCCACTCCAGGCGGCCCCGATCGCCACACCGGCACCGGCCAGCATGGCGGCAAACGACGTGGTCTGGATGCCGAAGTAGCCCAGGATGCCCAGCACCAGGGCAATGTTCAGCGCAATGGCGATGATCGACCCGAGGTACTTGGTCAGCGTCGGATCGACATGGTTGCGGTTCATGGCCGCCTGCATCATGGCGATGACGCGCCCGATCAGCCAGCGGCCGACGATCCAGAACGCAATGGCGGCCAGCACCTTGATCGCCAGTTCGGAGACGGTGGTGCTGAGGAAGGTTTGTATCGATTGCATGTCCACGGGAGAACTCCTTTCGAGGGTTGAGGGCGTGTCTGGCCGGGCCAGCGCCAGGGGGCCTCAGGGGCGGCGGCGCCCATTCTACGGCCCGTCGGAAGCCTTTGGGGCGGTGCGCGGGGTGCTGGCGCAACGCGCCACGCGACCGGCGCGAATTTCTACCCATTGTGAAGCTTATTCGCCACATCCCGTTACAGGATGGTCGTTATTTGCTATCAAAACGGCACTTCTTTGGTGCCTGCGGCTGCCGCGCACGGTTCGGGAAGACCCGGGGAAGCCGCCCAACAATGGCGCGCGCAAAGAGAAGTAGACTGTGCGGACAGCGGCGTTCCGCTTCGTCTGCGGTCGCCGGTTTCTGACGTTCACCCAAGCATCCAGCCATGCCAACTCACAGCACTCGACTGCATCCAGCCCTGTCCGCCTGTCCGGACCGTGTCGTCCCCATGACCGGGCGAGTCCGCACGGGCCATTGCGTCGCAGCGCTGGCCTGCGCGGCGGCGCTGTTCCTGGCCGGCTGTGACAAGGAAAAGGGCGTGCCGCCGCCATCCACCCCGGTCGTGCAGGTCATCGAGGCGGTGCAACGCGATGTGCCGGTCTACATGGAATGGGTGGGTGCGATGGACGGCAACATCAACGCGGCCATCCGGCCGCAGGTGACCGGCTACCTGGTCAAGCAGAACTACCGCGAAGGCGATCTGGTGAAGAAGGGCCAGTTGCTGTTCGAAATCGACCCTCGCACGTTCCAGGCCGCAGTTGACGAGGCGACCGGGATCCGCGCCCAGAAGGTGGCCCGTCTTGAAACGACCACGGCCAACCTGGCGCGGGTCAAGCCGCTGGCCGAAAAAAATGCCGTCAGCCAGAAAGACCTCGACGACGCGACTGGCGCTTACCAGTCGGCCAAAGCGGAACTGGAGGCCGCCGACGCCAACCTCAAGACGGCCAGGCTCAACCTCGGCTTCACCCAGATCACCTCGCCGATCACCGGCATTGCCGGCATCGCCAAGGCCCAGCTCGGCGACCTGCTGAGCCCCAGCGGCGGTGAACTGACCACGGTGTCGGCGGTCGATCCGATCAAGGTGTATTTCAACATCAGCGAACAGGAATACCTGAAGATCGCGACGGCCGCCAGTTCTGCCGGCAAGACCGCGCAGGACGTGCCGCTCGATCTCATCCTGGTCGACGGTTCCATCTATGGGCACAAGGGCAAGGTCTCGGTGTTGAACCGCCAGGTTGACGTTGCGACCGGCACCTTCAAGGTCGCCTCCCTGTTCCCCAATCCCAACAATCTGCTGCGGCCTGGCCAGTTCGGCCGCATCCGAGCGACGATGAAGACGGTCAAAGGGGCGCTGCTGGTGCCACAGCGGGCGGTGACCGAGATGCAGGGCAAATTCCTGCTCGCGGTCGTCGGCGCCGACAACAAAGTCGATATCCGCCCGGTGGTGGTCGGTGAGCGCATCGGCAGCGACTGGTTGATCGCCCAAGGCTTGAAGCCCGGTGAGAAGGTCATCGCCGAAGGGACCCAGAAGGTCAGGCCGGGCATGACGGTTGAGGCCAAGCCGTTCGTCGCGGCGGCCCCGGCAGCTGGAGCGCCCGGAAAGGCCGCGTCCGCACCCGCAGCCCCGGCCGCCAAGGAATAGCCGCCATGTCCAGGTTTTTCATCAACCGGCCGATCGTGGCCATGGTCATCTCGATCCTGATGACCATCATCGGCATCGTGGCGATGTCCGGGCTGCCGATCGCGCAGTTCCCGAACATCGTGCCGCCACAGATCCAGGTCAACAGCACCTACACCGGCGCCGATGCCCTGACGCTCGAGCAGGCCGTGGCCACCCCGATCGAACAGCAGATGTCCGGCGTCGACAACATGGACTACATGTATTCGATCAACGCCAACAACGGCCAGTCGACCCTGTACGTCAACTTTGCCCTGGGCACGGACGCCAACACCGACCAACTGCTCGCCCAGATGCGCGAGGGGCAGGCGGAATCGCAGCTGCCCTCCGATGTGCGCAACTATGGCGTCACGGTGCAGAAATCGACCTCATCGCCGTTGGTCATGTTCGCGCTCTACTCCCCCAAGGGCACGTACGACAACATCTTCCTGGCCAATTACTCGTACATCAACATCAACGACCAGATGACGCGGATCAAGGGGATCGCCAGCGTCACCGTCTTCGGTGCCGGCCAGTACGCCATGCGCCTGTGGGTGCGCCCGGATGTGCTGGCCAAGCTGAACATCACGATCCCCGAGATCATCAACGCCGTCCAGACGCAGAACACGGTCAACCCGGCCGGCCAGGTCGGGGCGCAGCCGGTGCCGTCGGGACAGGAGTTCACCTATGCCGTGCGCGCCCAGGGCCGACTGGTGACCGAAGAGGACTTCGGCAAGGTTGTGCTGCGCGCCAACCCGGATGGCTCGATCGTCCGCGTGTCCGATGTCGCCCGGATCGAACTCGGCGCACAGACCTACAGCATGGAAGGCCGCCTGAACGGCAAACCGGCGGCGCTGATTGCGCTGTACCAGGTTCCCGGCGCCAACGCGCTGGAC
>NZ_JAKJEW010000043.1:0-26087 GCF_022705245.1 Candidatus Skiveiella danica
GGTGTCGGTGCCTTGCTCTTCCAGCGGGACGTAATGAAAAGGCAGGGGATCAAAATAGGTCTCCACCCGCTTGCGCAGGGTGTCCGGCGGCTGTTTTCCGGCACGCTTGCCTTGCGCCGCCAGCCGGAAACCCTGTAGGAATTCCGAGTAGATGTGGATCACGATCGGGTCTTTGTCGCGCCGGATACCCATTTTCTGGGCCCACTCCATGTAACCACGGTTCCAGTTGCGCATGTACTGGTATTCCACCGGCATCTCATGATGAAAGACGCAGTTGTTCTTTTCGTACATCTCCCATTGCCTGGGGTTGGGTTCCCCTCGCATCGATTTCTCGCCACCCTTGCCGCGCCAGCCGGCCAGAAAACCAATACCGGATCCCGGGGCGGTTTCGTAGTTGACGATGAAGTCGGTATAGCCCTTGAACTTGCGCGACCCATCCGGTTGCGTGAATGCGGGCAGCTTGAGGCGGCCAGCCAATTCGACCAGGACCTCCTGAAAGGGCTTGCATTCACCTTTCGGTGGCAGGACGGGAATCCGCACTGCGTCAACAGGGCCGTCGAATTCGGAAATCGGCCGATCCAGCATGGACATGCAGTCATGGCGTTCAAGATACGTCGTGTCCGGCAGGATCAGATCGGCGAATGCCGTCATCTCCGACTGGAAGGCATCGCAGACGACCAGGAAAGGAATCTTGTACTCACCAACCTGTTCGCCCTCAGTGTGTTTGTCATTGAGCATCTTGCGAACTTCCGAGGTGTTCATGGTGGAATTCCACGCCATGTTCGCCATGAATATCAGCAAGGTGTCAATGCGATAGGGATCACCGCGCCAAGCGTTGGTGATGACGTTGTGCATCAAGCCATGGGCGGACAGGGGATGCTCCCACGAAAATCCCTTGTCGATACGCACCGGCTGGCCCTGATCGTCCACAAACAAGTCATCCGGACTTTCGGGCCAACCCAGCGGTGCACCGTCCAGCGGTGTGTCCGGCTTGACGGCCTGGGGACCCTTGGGCGGACGGGCGTTCGGCGGTACGGCGCGTGGGTAGGGCGCCTTGTGCCGAAATCCGCCGGGTCGATCGATGGTGCCCAGCAGTGACATCAGGATCGCCAGTGAGCGAATGGTCTGGAAACCGTTCGAATGAGCGGCCAGCCCCCGCATCGCATGGAACGCCACCGGATTGCCTTTGACCGAAGCATGGCGCTGGCCCCAGCTATCTGTCCAGGCGATCGGCAACTCGATCTTCTGGTCACGGGCGGTGATGCCCATCTCGTGGGCCAGGCGGCGGATGGTGGCGGCCGGGATGCCGGTGATACCTTCGGCCCATTCCGGGGTGTAGGCCTTCACCCGCTCTTCGAGCAGTTGGAAGGCCGGTACCGCTGCGGTGCCATCGGGCAACTTGAAGTGACCCAGCAAGGCCGGATCGGCCCCTTCGGCGTGGTCGGAGACAGCCTGCTCGGTCAGGCGGTCCCACCAGTAGAAGTTTGCCGGGCGCAACGGATTCACAATGTCGCCGTCGGATTTGCGCAGCATCATGCCGAAATCATCGCTGGCCGCATCCTGGTTGACGAGTTGCCCCGCGTTGGTATATCGGGCAAGGAATTCCCGGTCGTACAACCCCAGCCTGATCAGTTCATGAATCAGAGAGAGCAGGAGGGCACCGTCGGTGCCTGGTTTGATTGGAATCCATTCATCGGCGATAGCCGAGTAGCCGGTCCGAACCGGATTGACGGACACAAAACGCCCGCCGCCGCGCTTGAACCGGGACAGTGCCGCCTTCATCGGATTGGAATGGTGATCTTCTGCGGTGCCGATCATCACAAACAGTTTGGCCCGGTCCAGATCCGGCCCCCCGAACTCCCAGAATGAGCCGCCAATCGTGTAGATCATGCCGGCGGCCATGTTGACCGAGCAAAATCCCCCATGTGCGGCATAGTTGGGAGTGCCAAACTGGCGGGCGAAAAGCCCGGTCAGCGCCTGCATCTGGTCGCGTCCGGTAAAAAGGGCGAACTTCTTCGGATCGGTCGAGCGGATTTTTCGCAGGCGATCCTCCAGCATCGAATAGGCGGCTTGCCATTCGATTTCTTCGAACTGCCCTTCTCCGCGATCGCTCCCCGCCTTGCGCAGCAGGGGTTTGGTCAGTCGTGCCGGCGAATACTGCTTCATGATGCCGGAGGAACCCTTCGCGCAGATCACACCTTGATTCAGGGGGTGATCCGGGTTTCCCTCTATGTAGCGCACTTCGCCGTTCCGCAAATGCACACGTATGCCGCACCGGCAGGCGCACATGTAGCAAGTGGTGTTGCGGATCTCGACTTTGGCGTCGCTCAGTGGCGCGGCGGTTGGATCATGGAGCGGTGTGGCAGACATGCAGGAGACGCTTTTATCGCTGACGGTTCAACAACAGAGTTGAAAAAAGCCGTTGACCGGTCAGTCAGGGCGGTTATTGCAAAGTGACCCTATTAGAGACAAGGGTACGTCGCTGCGTCTATAGCCGCCACGGGTAATCCGGGGTAACCCAAATGGGTAGCCTCTACAACTCAGCCACGACTCGTCTTTCCATGAGGTTTTTTTGGGGCATTTCTGGCGTTTTCAGACTTGCTGCGGGTTTTTCCGATAAATCAGCAAGGGCCAATGGATTAGCATCAGCGCAAATACTCCAATGATGAAGCAGACTGGTCCCCACGTTTACCCCACAAGTCCGACGGCACTCAATGAGGTCGGCAGTCTCGTTGCGGATCTTTCGCGGGACCTGACCGTTGGCGGCGACCTGCAAACCTTGCTTGAGCGATTTCTGATTTCCATCATTGCCATGGCGGGAGCCCAGGCCGGTGCCGTTCGAGTTCTGACCGACGATGGGCAGTCCATGCGGCTGGTGGGGCAGGTCGGCCTGCCACCGCCGGTGGTGCTTTCCGAGCAGCTGGTCGACCGTGACTGTGGCATGTGCGGCGTTGCCGTCAGCAATGATGTGCTGGGTTGGGTTGACGATGTGCGCTCTTGTGCCCGGAAGGGCTCGGACGCCTATTTCGGCCTTCAATGCCGTCGTGTCCTGGCCATTTCGCTTCCCCATGGCACGGATGTCTTGGGCGTCTACACGTTGTTTTTCGAGAGAGATTCGCAGCTTTCGCCCGCCACCGAGGGGATGTTGCGTCTGATTGGTCAACTGCTGGGACTGACGTTGCATAACGCGCGGATCGAGCGCGAACGCTTGCGTGTGACGGTGATGAGGGAGCGGCAGGACATGGTGAATGAAGTCCATGATGCCATCGCACAGACATTGGCCTATGTAAAGATGCGCCTGCCCCTTTTGAATGAAGCCATGCTGGCACACGACGACAAACGGGCGATGAAGTATTTTTCCGACGTCAAGAGCGCAGTAGGCGAAGTCCATGACAACTTGCGAGAAGTCATGACGTATTTTCGAACGCGAATGGATCCATTGGGCTTGCTGCACGCGCTTCAGGGCATGGCGAAGACCTTCTCAGATCGAAATGGCGTCGCTCTGGAGATCCGGAATTCGGCGCAGAATCTGAACCTGACGGATGAGCAGGAGGTCCAGGTGTTTCACATTGTTCAGGAAGCATTGGCAAATATCGCGAAGCACTCGATGGCAAGGCATGCCGTTGTGGCAATCGAAAAGTCGCCCCAGCGGCTTGAGTTCCTGATCGAGGACGATGGGTTGGGCATGACGGAGCCATTCGTTTCGACGATTGTCACCACGGCCTCTGCGTTGGAACCTTCAAGACACCTCGGCCTGGAGATCATGCGGGGCCGCGCCCAACGGCTTGGCGGCAGCATCGAGATGGAGAGAAACGAAGGGGGGGGCACCCGGGTGCGACTGGTGGTTCCGGTGAGATCCTTTCCTCCGGAGGCTCACGCATGACGGAACGCACGCGTGTGATGCTGGTTGATGACCATGCGCTATGTCGAAGTGGTCTGACCGAATTGCTGGAACACCGCGGGGACATGACCGTCGTGATGGCCACCGGAGATCCGGCGCAGGTCGTTCCGATGCTGCGGGAGCACCAACCCGACCTGATGGTTCTGGACTTGCGCCTGGCGGCGACGGACGGATTGAGCGTGCTGCGCATGATCCGTTCGGAAGGCTGCGAGACCCCAGTTGTCATTTTGACCATGAGTGACAGTGAGGATGACCTGGCAGCTGCGTTGCGCGCTGGTGTTCGCGGCTATCTTCTCAAGGACATGGAGCCCGAGGAGGTGATTGAAGCGATCGGCCGGGCGGCCCGTGGTGAGATGGTTGTGGCATCGGCCATGACCCTGAAGCTGGCGCAGATCCTTCAGTCCGGACCCAAAGTGTCGGTCATGGGGGACCTTGTGGCGTCACTTACCGAACGGGAGCGCGAGGTACTGGACCATGTAGCGCGAGGGCAGAGCAACAAGGTCATTGCGCAGGCGCTGGATATCAGTCACAACACGGTCAAGCTGCATGTGCGACACATCATGGACAAGCTCAACTTGCGCTCACGGGTCGAGGCGGCCGTCTTTGCCTACGAGTACCGGCATTCCCCCGACGGCACCAAGGCTGCCGATGCGTTGGCGCACAAAGTTCGAAGCTGATCCGTTCTTGCAGCGGACCGATCAGGTCGTCGTTTCATGGGTCACTGGCGTGAACCACGCCAGTGAATCATGCAGCTTGACGACCTCGCCGATGATCGTGAGGCACGGCGACTTCAGGCCTGCCTTCACAACCGTTTCAGGAATGTCGGCAAGTGTGCCGGTCACGACTCTCTGTGTGGAGATGCTGCCATCCTGCACCACGGCGACGGGGAGGGTAGGTGGAGCGCCATGCTGTATCAGCTGACGGCATATTTCCGGAAGTCCTCCCAGGCCCATGTAGATGACCACGGTCTGGCAGGGTCTGACCAGGCTGTGCCAGTCCAGATCGGCGGTGCCGTCCTTGAGGTGCCCTGTCACAAACAGGCAGCTCTGTGCGTAGTCGCGGTGTGTCAAGGGAATTCCGGCGTAGCTGGACACGCCGGATGCCGCCGTCACGCCGGGGACGACCTCAAAGGCGACACCTTGTGCGGCCAAGGCCTGCAATTCCTCGCCACCGCGTCCGAAGATAAACGGGTCGCCGCCTTTGAGGCGCACCACCTGCTTGCCTTCACTGGCCAGTTTGACCAGCAGTCCATTGATCTGTTCCTGCCGCATGGTGTGTTCGTTTCGGCGCTTGCCAGCGTAGATCCGTTCTGCCGACGGGGTGACGAAATCCAGAACAGCGCTGGAAACCAGATGGTCATAGACAATCACGTCGGCCTGCTGTAGCAGCCGTACGGCGCGCAACGTCAACAACTCAGGGTCACCTGGGCCGGCCCCGACCAGATAGACGCGCCCGGCAGACCCGGCCGCTGGTTTGATTTCGGCCATCAATGGGTGCGCCCCTTGCTGGCGCAACCGCCCGTGGCGCAGGCACCGCTGCCGCAGCCGCCGCTTGGCGCCGGCTCGACCTCGTCCTGGAAATCCCGGGCATTGATGAAGATGAAATTGAATTCGCCCGGGTTCAACTCGACGTAGTCCAGCACGGTGTCCGCCAGCAGCACTTGCGACTCGCCGGCAATCACGACCGCGACTCCCTTCAGGTCGAGCTTCATGTCCTCTTCGGTAGGGTCGTCGAAGCCCATGCCGTATTGCTTCGAGCCGTCCGGATCAATCTTTGCTGCGATACGCAGGGCCATCTCCTGGGCCCCGCTGCTCGCTGCCGCTTGCTGGATCTGTTGCGCTGCACTGGTGGTCAATGTAAACATACGATGCTCCTGAACTGTTGAGGGCAGTGAGGTCTCACCTTGAATCGGTGAGTCTTGCCGCGGAATTTTCTAATGTTCGCCCTTGGTCTTCAAGAGTCCTGCCAGGCGGTTGCCTTGCTTCTGGGGGCCACCGATGGGGAAAAGTTCATGAAGGTAGTGATTGTTGCCGTGCTTCGGCCCCCAGGCCTTGGCAAAGTGCCAGATCATCGCGCGTACTTGCGCCTGCACCCGGTGCTCATCGTAGTAAGCGCGAAGGAAACGGATGACCTGCCAATGCTCATCGGTCAGCACCAAGCCTTCCGCTTGCGCCTCTGCGCGTGCGAAGTCCTCGGACCAGTCGTCCAGGTTCTTCAGGTAGCCCTCGACGTCGGTGGCAATGAGCTGGCCATTGACTTCGACCGTCCGCATGTTGGCCACGGTCTGCCGTTTCGAAGAAGCAATTCTTGAACGGACAAAGGTCACAAACCGGGCCGCCCAGTCCGATCCCGCTCCGCTGCGCAGATGGGCATAGGAGGCGAGCACGTTGTTGTGAACGATGCCGTCGCGCTCACCATCCACACCATGACCCCGGACGACTCTATAGGCAAATTTCTGGTCCGGCGCGAGATTTTCAAGGCTGGAGTAGTGAAATTCGTGCCCGCGCAGCGGCTCCGAGTCAATGCCCGTACCGGGGGACCACGGCGCATCCGCCGTGGTTTGAAGTTCAACGTAGCCGCGGCCCACCGGCCGCTCGTGCATCACGACGTCCGCCGGCAGTGCGCCAGCCATCTGATAGACCTGTCCCTTCCACTGCAGGGTGCGGGCCAGGTACATCAAGCCGCCACACTCGGCATAGACAGGCAGGCCCGCATCGATGGCTGCACGGATGCCCTGACGCAGCGCCGCGTTGGCTTGCAGTTGCGCCATGAAAATTTCGGGGAAACCACCGCCGATGAACAAACCGTCCAATTCGGGCAGGCACGTGTCGTGCAAGGTGTTGAACGGGATGATCTCGGCACCCGCTGATTCCAGAGCGAGGAGATCGTCAGGGTAATAAAAACCAAACGCCGGATCGCGTGCCAGGCCGATGCGTACCCGTGACTGCATCGCGGGCTTGACGACCTTCGCCTCTGCCGGTGGCTCACTGCGCGCTGGCGCCAACAGGGGAGAAGTGTTTCCGGCGAGCTTCAACACCTGTGGCAAATCGACTTGCGCGGCGACCATCTCTCCCATGGCGCGCACGCGCTGCTCGGCATCGTCCAGTTCGTGGTTTGGCATCAGCCCCAGGTGGCGTTCCGCGATGGCGAGCCTGGGGTCATGACCGATCGCACCCAGCACCTTCACGTCGGTGTAGTGCTCGATCACGGCACGCAGCTTGGATTCGTGCCGCGCGCCACCCAGTTGGTTCAGGATAACCCCAGCAATGAGGATACCTGTATCGAATGCCTGGTAGCCCAGGATGAGCGGCGCGATGCCGCGCGTCATGCCGCGCGCGTCGAGCACTAGCACGACCGGCAGGCCCAGCAGCTTTGCCAAAGCGGCGTTGCTGTTGCTGCCGTCCAGTGCCAAACCGTCGTACAGGCCTTTGTTGCCTTCGACGATGCAGATGTCAGCTTGGGCGGCGTGATTCCGGAAGCAGTTGGTGATCTGCCCGGCCGTCATCAGGAACGGATCAAGGTTGAAGCAGTCGCGCCGGCTGGCCGCGCTCAGCCACATCGGGTCAATGTAGTCGGGTCCTTTCTTGAAGGGCTGCACGGCCCTCCCCCGGGCCGTAAGCGCAGCGCACAGGCCGACCGTGACGGTGGTCTTTCCCGAGGATTTGTGCGCAGCCGAAACCAGAAAACCCGACATCTCGGCCTGAACTCAGGCCGCAGCTGCGGCGCGTTGCGTAATGTGCTTGTCGGCGCCGTCCAGACGTCCCGGTAGGAAACCCAAGAATTTCATCGCCAGCATGACGATCAGGCCCGCAATGGCGATGCCGCTGAAGCCCAGCAGCCACTCCGGCAGGGTGGGCGTGTAGGTGTTCACAACACCGTCATAGAAACTGCTGCTCACCTGCCGGCCGGGGAAGATCACCAGTGGGAAGGCCTGGCCGCCGACGATGGTGACCCACATCTGGGCAAATCCGCCGCCTACAACCAGCGAGGTGGCCGCCACGATGCGGCCGCGCAACTCGCCAATGCGCGGGTGCATCAGCAGGATCATGGGAACGATGCCGCCGAGCACCACCTGACCCAGCCAGAACAGGGCGGTGTGCACGCCACCCTCGAGCAAGATGAAGCGCTCAAAATCATGGTGCTTGGTGAAATAAAGGTTGGTCAGGTGCAAGACCAGCACGAAATAAAGCCCCGCCGCCACGAAGATGACCTGCAGCCGTGCAAAACGCGCCAGGAGGCCGGCATCCAATTGGCGCTTGCTTCCGGTGAAGGCCAGCATGAGTACCAGCAGGAAGACAGCCAGGCCATAGCTGAGCGACAACGCGATGAACAGGGGGGCAAACAAAGCGGAATCAAACCCCTGCCGCGCGACCAGGAAGCCGAAAATCGAGCCCGTGCCGGTGGTAAGTGCCATGCGCCAGACAAAGGCGAAAAGACCCGCCATGGGTGTAAAACGTTGGGCGCTGCGCTCCATCATGGTCCACAGGTAAGCGATCACAAATCCCATGAATCCGGAGTACAGGAAGATGTTCAGGGCAAAGATCGACTTGAAATTGAAGTGCGTCATGGCCACGATCAGGCGGTCAGGCCGGCCCAAATCGAGCATCAGCACGGTCAGGCCGCCCAGCAGCAGCGCGATCGCCAGCAGTCCGGACAAAGGCGCCAGCGGCTTGTATTCGGTCTTGCCGAAAACAGAGGCCATCGAGGCCACGTTCAGCGCGCCCGAAGCCGCTACAACAAGAAACACGGCAAACACATGTGGCAAACCCCAGACGATCTGGTTGTTCATGCCTGTAACGATATGCCCGTTGTGCTCCATGGTCCAGACTGCCCCCATGCCGATCGCAGTGACCAGCGCCAGCACTCCCAGCAACAGGTAGTAGCCACGACTCGTGCCGTCCAGTTCACGCAGGGTAATTTTCATGGGTCATGCCTTCCTGCATCAAATGCCGCTGTAACGCACGCCGGTGTTCAGATTGAGGTCTTCCCGAATCTGGCGTGAGGGATAACTGGCAAGGCGTCTGGAAATTTCGCTGTTCGGGTCGTTCAGATCGCCGAAAAGAATTGCGCCGTGGCCGGCGTCCGAGCAAGCGCTCACGCAGGCGGGCATCTCGCCTTTATCCACCTTGTGGACGCAGAGCGTACAGCCTTCTACTGTACCCATGCCCCGGGGGACGTCGGCCTTCTGGTTGCTCAGCGGCTGATGGACGAACGAGCGTGCCTTGTACGGGCAGGCCATGACGCAGTACCGGCAGCCAATGCAGATGTGTTTGTCGACCAGCACGATGCCGTCGGCTCGCTTGAACGAGGCGCCCGTGGGGCAGACATCCACGCAGGGTGGCTCGGCGCAGTGCTGGCACATCATGGGAAGGGACTGGGTCTTTCCCGTGCGAACCTCCTTGATTTCTATCTTGCGAATCCACTGGGAGTCCGTCGCTCGGGTTTCCCCCGAAAGACCATTCTCCGTGTTGCAGGCGGTGACGCAGTCGGTGCAGCCACTGGCACATTTTCCACTGTCGATCAGCATGCCCCAGCGGACCTTGCTGCTGGCACCACGGCTTGGCGCGGTGTCCGCAGTTGCCGCCTGCGCGATCTCGATCAGGCGCACGCCGGGAGCGATCATGATGCCCGCAAGACCGGCTGCGGCGACACCGAGGAAACCGCGGCGTCCCGACGTCGACTTCGGCGGCTGGATGGAGGGGGACTTGCTGTCCTGCGTCATGGCTTGACCTGTTGGTGCAGCGCCAGCCCTTGCACCTGCGGCGCAGCGGCGGTTTGAGCAGGCTTTTCCTGGGGTGACGGGGGATGGGCGGCTGTTGGTGCTGGCTTGCTGGAATGGCACTCAAAGCAGTCAATCCTGACGGCAGCGAAGGCATGGCAACTCTGACAGAAGTTGGTGCTTGCCGCTGCCACGCTGCCGGTCGCCTGGCTGGCATGGCAACCGATGCAGGCCTTCAGGCTGTACTTTGCGCCTCGAATGCCGCCGTGCATGGTGTCGTCGCGCTGGTGCTTGAGCAAATCCATATGATTGCGTCGCATGAGGGCGGGATCTTGGACGCACTTGTCGCCACGGGCGCTCTCGATGATCGGCAGAGGCACTCGTCCCGCTGCGACCTGGGGCACCGCACCGCTGGCGCTGGCGGTAAGGGCGGTTGCCGACAGCAGGCCCAACGCGAAAACCCGGCAAACCGACCTGAAGGAAAAGCCAGCGAAAGGGCGCATGAAGTCAGTCCCCCAGCCCCATCTGGATGTAGCCAGTGGGGCACACGTCCGCGCAGATGTGACAACCGATGCACTTGCTGTAGTCGGTATCCACATAGCGTCCGATCGTCGACTTGGACTTCGGCACCTTGAACACAGCGACCTGCGGGCAATAGACCACACAGTTGTCGCACTCAAAGCACTGTCCGCAACTCATGCAGCGCTTGGCCTCGGCCACGGCCTGGGCTTCCAGCAAGGGTTGCAGCCGCTCCTCGAAGTTGTTCAGCGCCTGCTCGGAGGTCAGTGACACGATGCCTCGCCGGTTGCGCGGGACGAAGGGAAAATGGCCCAGGAACAGTTCCTTGTGCGAAATCACGTATCGGTCCGAGCGGTTGTCGAAGTTGTGAATCGCCGCTGTGCTCTTGTCGGTTCCGCGGATCGGCTCGTGCACTTCGCTGAAGGCCAGACCCTTCTCGATCATCTTGCGCTTCAGGTCGAAGGTGTGCACGTCGATCTTGGGGCGCTTCTCCAGCGCTTCGCTTTGCAGAAAACGGTCTATTCCGTCGGCGGCAATCGCGCCGTGCCCGATGGCGGTGGTCAGCAGGTGTGGCCGCACCACGTCGCCACCCACGAAGAATCCGGGTTGCCCCTGCACCTGATAATTCTTGTCGCTGTTGACGGCACCCTTGCCGTTGTTGAACTCGTCCAAGCCGGTGAAATCGACCGCCTGGCCAATGGCCGAGACAATCAGGTCGGCCGGGATGTCTTCTTCCGTGCCTTCGATGGTCTTGATGTCCAGGCGACCGCCGACGATCTTCGCTTCGCATCGGACGATCCGCAGGGCAATCGCGCGGCCGTCTTCGCCACGGATCACCGCGAGTGGTGCCATGCCGCCGCGAATGGTGATGCCTTCGGACAGAGCGTGTTCCACTTCGTGCCGGGTGGCCTGCATCTTGTCCACGTCAAAGATGGTGGTCAACGTGACTTCCGCACCCTGGCGGACTGAAGCCTCGGCAACATCGTGCGCCACATGACCGGTAATGGCGTGCTCCGGGCGATCGGACTCATGGATCTTGTCGATGTGACCCAGACGGCGGGCCACGGTCGCTACGTCAATGGACGTGTCGCCACCGCCAACCACTACGACGCGCTTGCCCACATGACGCAAGCGACCGTCGTTGAAAGCCTTCAGGAAGGACGTTGCGGTGACGCAATTGGGGGCCTCCGCACCTTCCACGGGCAGTGCCCGACCGGCTTGCGCGCCCAGCCCCAAGAAAACGGCATCATATTCAGCGCGGATCTGCATCATGCTGATGTCGGTTCCGATCCGGCAGTTCAGGCGGGTCTTGATGCCGAGGTCAAGAATGCGCTGGATCTCGGCATCAAGGATGTCGCGTGGCGTGCGAAAGCCCGGGATGCCGTATCGCATCATGCCGCCAAGCTCCGCGCGCTCGTCAAAAAGGGTCACGTCGTGGCCCCTGAGCGCGAGCTGGTAGGCAGTGGACAGGCCGGCCGGGCCGCCACCGATCACGGCGACCGTCTTGCCGGTTTGCACTGTCGGCTTTGGGAAAGCTAGCTGGTTCTTGATGGCGTAGTCACCGAGGAAGTGTTCGACCGAGTTGATGCCAACAAAATCTTCCACCTGGTTGCGGTTGCAGCCTGATTCGCATGGCGCTGGACAGACCCGGCCCATGACCGAGGGGAACGGGTTGGCTTCGGTCAGGCGTCGAAACGCGTACTCCTGCCAAGGCATACTGGTGGGGGGCTTCTCGATTCCGCGAACGATGTTGAGGTAGCCTCGAATGTCTTCTCCGGCCGGGCAGCTCCCCTGGCAGGGCGGCGTGCTTTGAATATAGGTCGGACACTTGTGCGAGTGCCCGGCATCAAAGATGTCCTTCTGGAATGAGCGCACCTTGTTGTCGCCGTCTTTGTAACGTCGAAAGTTGAGGGGCTTTGCGGTGACGCTTTCTATGGGGGTGGACATAACGGAGTCTCCTGATGTTTGAATACGCAGCGCTGGGATGGACTACTTGTCGCCCAGGCGGATGGCCTTGCTGACCAGCTGATGCACACCGCCGACCATGCCCATGTTGAAGCCGTAATACGGCAGCACTTTCGTGAACTGGGCCTTGCAGATGGCGCAAATGGTGGCCATGAAGTTGACGCCATGGTCGTCCACCACGTTCTTCAAGGCTTCCATCCGTGGCAAGGCGCCCTTGACGCGCAGCTCCATCAGGTCGTCGGTCAGCAGGCCGCCCCCACCGCCACAGCAAAAGGTGCCTTCATGGATAGTCTGCGGCGCCATGTCATGGAAATGGTTGGCGACCGAGGTGATGATCCTGCGGGGAATCACGAACTGCCCACCGGGCATGTTGCCCATTCGCGAGGCACGTGCCACGTTGCAGGAGTCATGGAATGTGATGATCCGGTCGTCGTTGGCTTCTTTGTCGAAGCTGAGGGCGCCACGCTGGATCAGGTCATCAGTCACTTCGCAGATGTGCTGCGGTACCGGGTAGCGTGGATCAAGGTAGTCAAACGGGCCGATCAGTGTGTTCCAGAAGCTGTAGGCCACACGCCAGGCATGGCCACATTCGCCGACGACGATACGTTTGACGCCCAGTTCCAACGCCGCTTCGCGCACCCGCATCGAGATATTGCGCATCTGCTCATAGTTGCCAATGAACATACCAAAATTGCCCGCCTCCGACGCATGCGAACTCAGTGTCCAGCTGATGCCGGCGGCGTGGAACACTTTGGCGTAGCCGATCAGGCTTTCGACGTGGGGCTCGGAGAAAAAGTCCGCCGACGGCGTAATGAGCAGTACCTCGGCGCCCTTGACGTTGAGCGGGAACTTGATGTCCAGGCCGGTGTCGTCCTTTGTGTCTTCTTCAAGGCCTTCGAGTGTGTTCTCCAGCGCCGGGCCGGGTATGCCCAGGTTGTTGCCGATACGGTGCACCTTGCCGATGATTTCGTTCGAGTACTTCTGCCCCATTCCGACGGAGGCCATGATTTCGCGCGCGGCCATGGTGACCTCGGCCGTGTCGATGCCGTAGGGGCAGAAGACCGAGCACCGGCGGCATTCGGAGCACTGGTTGAAATAGCTATACCACTCGTCCAGTACCTCGCGCGTCAGGTCAACCGCGCCCACCAGCCTGGGGAAATGCTTGCCGGCAAAGGTGAAGTAACGGCGGTAGACCTTGCGCATCAGATCCTGGCGTGCCACCGGCATGTTCTTCGGGTCGCCGGTGCCCAGGAAGTAGTGGCATTTGTCGGAGCAGGCGCCGCAGTGCACGCAAGCGTCCATGTAGACCTGGAGCGAACGGTATTTGCCCAGCAGCTCACCCATCTTGGCGATGGCCTTGTCCTGCCAGTCATCCACCAGTTCGCCGGGAAAGCCGAGTGCCGTCTGAATCGGCGCATTCGCCACGAAGGGCTTGAGGTGCGACATGGCACCGACCTGCACCAGGGGGATGACCGGATAGCTCTTGAGCTTGGGGGTGTCAAACGCGGCTGTGGCCATGATAGGTGCGGTTGCTCAGGGACGCTTGTCCAGCGCGGCGGCCCAAGCCGAGACATGACGAACCTCGCGGGCGTTGTCAGCCTGGTTGCGGGTCGGGCTGAAAAACAGACCTGGTGCGTGGAGCAATTTGCTGATGGGGAAAACGATCATCAATCCGGCAACGAGTGCCAGATGAATCAGAAGGACCGGATCGGCGGGCACCGGCTGCCAGTCAAAGCGCATCAGGCCGAGCACGAAAACCTTCACGGCCACGATGTCGGTGTGTGCGACGAAACGCATCGCCATGCCGGTTAGCCCGATCGCAATCAGCAGCGCCAGCATCAGGTGATCCGAAGGTGTGGAGATGTAGCGCACGCGGTCGACCAGCCAGCGTCTTGCCCACAAGCCACCGAGCGCCGCAACCAGTGCAAAACCGGCATAGGTGCCAAACGGCTGGATCAGAACGATGGGCATCCAGACCGGCTCCTGGAAATATCTCAGGTGGCGCAAAACCACCAGCAAAAGTGCGAAATGGAACGTCCAGCCAAACACCCAGGTCCATTTGCTGGACTTGAAGAGACTCTCAAAAAAAACCACTTCCCGTGCCATGCGCAAACTCACACCGCCGGTCGTTACCGGCGCCGGGGTCGTGGCAATCTTCAGCGGCGCCGGGGTTTTGGCGTAGCTCCGGATCTTCACTGCCAAGCCAATGACGAACACGCCGGTGGCAAAGTAGAACAACACCGTATAGAAGATCGTCAGCAGCGTCATGGACAGGGCCGGCAGTCTAGGAGCGCATCACGAATCGCGGGGGCGTCGGACTCAGATACAGCCGGTTGGCTTGGGCAGGCCGGCGATCTTGCAGGCCTGCTTGGCCGGCCCGTAGGGGAACAAGTCGTAGAGATATTTGCTGTTGCCTTTTTCCTCGCCGAACTGCTTGCCGATGGCCTTCGTCAACACCCTGACCGCGGGCGCGATCTGGTACTCGTTGTAGTATTCACGCAGGAAATTGATGACTTCCCAGTGGTTGTCGGTAAGCGGCACTTTTTCCTCTTCAGCAAGATGCTCGGCCGCCTCTTTGGTCCAATCGGCCAAGTTGAGGAGGTAGCCCTCTTCGTCTGTTTCGTAGGTCTTGCCGCTGATTTCAAAGCTCATGTTTTTCTCCAGATAAAAAAGTTGTAGCGGGGCGCGATGGCCTCACAGCCATGAATGCGAGGTGCTGTATTCCAGTGTCAGATCGACGAAGCCAGGATAGTCGACCAGCGTCACGCCGTCGATCAGCTTGCCGGTCACTCCGCGGGCGTCCATGTCAGGCTGGAGCGCATAGACCTTGAGGCTGGTGCAGGCTTGGCGAACACGGGCTTCAGCGGCGCTGCCAGCGGTGGCGGCGTAGATCCCGTCCTCGATCAGCAGCAATGCATGACCGGGCTGCGCCATGCGCAGACAGGTGTCCAGGGTCGTGGTCTGGAAGGGCGATTTATTGACGATGTGCAACATGGGAGTTCGTTTTCTTCAAAAGCTCAGGATCACATCCTGTTGCGCCATGAGTTGCCCCATTTGCTGGGCATCCAGGACTTCCACGGGAACCAGCAGGTCTTTTTCGGTCAGGCCACGCTGCTCCAGCGAAGCCTGGTCCACATACAGCTTTTCAACGTCATAGCCGTCCAGCGCGCGGTAGCTGGGCGAGAAGTTCTTGATGCCGATGCCTTTGGTCTGCTGTCCTTTGACCAACTCATAGACGCCGTCGTCGATGAACACGAGGCTCACGTC
Organism: Candidatus Skiveiella danica; assembly: GCF_022705245.1. Classification (NCBI taxonomy): domain Bacteria; kingdom Pseudomonadati; phylum Pseudomonadota; class Betaproteobacteria; order Burkholderiales; family Comamonadaceae; genus Candidatus Skiveiella; species Candidatus Skiveiella danica. Next base: position 15,372 of record NZ_JAKJEW010000043.1, read on the forward strand.
CTGGTCAAAGGTCGCGGTAATCAGCACAACCTCAAGGCTTTCCAGCGCATAAATCGTCCCGTAGGGCGCCTTGCGGTTCACAAACATGAACTTCTTCACTTTGGGACCGCCGGTTGCAGCTTGTTGTTCGCTCATTTCGGGTGTTTCCCTTTAGTCGGTTAGTCGCCAAACGTGATCAGGCGATCCGCCTTGATGCCGCTGTCCACCAATTGGCCCAGACCCGAGATGCGAAACCCCGGTGCCAGGACTTCTTCCTTGATGCCGCGGCGCAGGGCGGCCGCAACACAAACCACGAGGTCCACCTTGTGTTCGGCGGCGATGGCTGACCAGCGGTTGACCACATGGCGATCGTCCTGTGGCGGTTCGGTGAGCCGGGTCGCGTTGTTGACGCCATCGTGATAGAAAAAAACGCGTTGAATTTCATGGCCCTTGGCCAGTGCAGCGACCACAAACTGGTACGCGCTGTCTGATGCCTGATGCGTGTAAGGACCTTCACTCACAAGTAAACCGAATTTCATGGTGCAGTCAATTCTGGTATCAATCAAAACCGGATGTGCGTCGAGGCGTTCAGGCTGGAGCGTGAACCGCGCCAGTCGTCAATCAGGTACTTGGTGAAGGGCAGGTCGCACTTCTCGAAGAACTGTGGCCAGCCGATTCGCTCGATCCAGTCAGACACCCGCTCCCACGAACGTGCGTCCTCTTTGTAGGTGTAAAGGATCTTCTTGACCATGGCAGACACTTCCGGCCAGCGCGGCGGGTTGTTGGGCAGACCCGAGGCGACCATCTTCATGAACGTGGGCTTGCCGCGTGCATTGGAGTTCTTTCCGCCGACCCAGATCGCCAGTTTGCTGTGCTCCGGGTCATTGATCTGCATCGGAGGGCACGGTGGGTAGCAGGCGCCACAGCACATGCACTTGGTCTCGTCGATTTCCAGCGAAGGCTTGCCATTGACCATGGCCGGGCGGATGGCGGCCACAGGGCAGCGCGCCACCACTGTGGGGCGCTCGCACATGTTGGCCACAAGATCGTGGTTGATCTTGGGCGGCTTGGTGTGCTGGATGACGATGGCGATGTCAGCCTGGCCGCCGCAGTTGATCTCGCAGCAGGAGGTTGACAGGTGCACCCGGTTGGGCATTTCTTCCTTGATGAACTCGGCGTGCAGGTCGTCCATCAGGGCTTTGACGGCGCCTGATGCGTCGGTGCCCGGAATATCGCAATGCAGCCAACCCTGGGTGTGCGCGATGGAGGACACCGAGTTGCCGGTTCCGCCCACGGGAAAACCGTTGCTGGTGAGTGCCTCGATAAGCGGCGCCACTCGACCCGCATCCGACACCATGTATTCGATGTTGCTGCGAATTGTGAAGCGTACATGGCCGTCGGCGTAGGTGTCAGCGATGTCGCACAACTTGCGGATGGTGTACAGGTCCATCTGGCGCTGCGTGCCGGCACGAACTGTCCAGATTTCGTCACCGGTGTGCGAAACGTGATGCAGAACGCCTGGTCTGGGCCGGTCGTGGTATTTCCAGTTGCCATAGTTCTTCAGCATCAGCGGATGCAGGTACTGCTTGCTGTCTGGTACGCCGCTTTCAATGGGGGTGCGCATGGTTGCCATGTTTGTCTTCCTGTTTTCGTCGGAAACTTTGAACGAAATTCAAGCCGCTGCTTTACGGGCGTTGATTTTGGCCACTTCGTCGTCCCAGCCGTCAGTACGAACGTAGGGGTTCGTTCGCGGCGTGGAAACCATATTGGGATCAATTTCCAGACCGATGCCTTCGAGGAAGTTGATCAGGCCAATTCGCTCAATCATTTCGCCGGTCCGCTCATGCTCCAGTGCGTTCTCGGCAAAGAAGTCAATGGATTTCTGGGCAAGCTCGACCAGCGCCTCGTAGTCTTCATCGGTCTTCATGGGCATGAATGGCGTCACCACCGTGCCCATCAGGTCGCCAATCTTGAGGGTGCGCTTGCCACCCATCAGCACCGTCACGCCCTTGTCTGTGCCACTCGCCAGGGCACCGGTCATCACGTTGATGCAGTGCATGCATCGGACACAGTCGGCATTGTTAATCTCCAGCGACTGGGTGTCGTTGAGTGCCACGCTGCTGATCTTCGGTCCGGTGGAGACGTCCTTGGTCTCCTTGAGCATGATGGCCTTGGTCGGGCAGCGGCTCACCACGTCGTTCACCAGTTCGGTCATGCCATGCTTGACAAACCACTTGCGCGCCAGTTTTTCGTCGGTGCGGATGTTGTCACGCCAGGTTCCAATCACCGCCATGTCTGCGCGCTGGATCGAGTTCATACAGTCGTTCGGGCAGCCCGAGAACTTGAACTTGAACTTGTAGGGCAGTGCCGGACGGTGCATGTCGTCCAGGAAGGTATTGACGACCTGGCGGTGCGCCCGGGCTTCGTCGAAGCACGATTGCTCGCAACGCGCCGCGCCGACGCAGGACATGGAGGTGCGCACGGCCGGACCAGCGCCACCCAGGTCAAAGCCCAGTTCGTTGAGTTCGTCAAACGCACCCTGTACGTTGGCGGTGCTGGCGCCCTGAAACATGATGTCGCCGGATTGGCCGTGGAAGGCAATCAGCCCGGAGCCATGCTTTTCCCAGATGTCACACATCTTGCGCAGAACGTCGGTGTTGTAGTGCATGCCGGCAGGGGGCTGCACCCGAAGGGTGTGAAATTCCTTGGAGGCTGGAAACATCTCGGCCACCTCGGAGAAGCGCGGGATCACGCCGCCACCGTAGCCGAAGACCCCGACCGTGCCACCCTTCCAGTAGCCCTTGCGGGTCTTGTAGGAGTGCTCGAGCTGACCCATCAGGTCGGTCATGTAGTCGTTGTCCTTCGCCAGCCGCTTCAGGCCAGTGACAAAACTGGGCCACGGACCGCTCTCCAACTGGTCAAGCATCGGGGTATCGTGCTGTTTCTTGCTCATGAAGTGTCTCCTGTCAGAAGGCAACCCGGGGCGGGTCGATCGGTGAATGGGCTGGCTGACGCCCGCTTCTTCCGGCAGGTGTACTGTCAACACTGGAGCGAATATTACGGTTGGGCCGGTGAGCTGCGCTATCACCCTCGTTGAGTATCGAGTGCTACCCATTGGGGCTATATCACCCCACCCGACCCGGTTATAGACGGCGTACCCCGCGACTGCGCTAAATAGCGACTTGGAAAGCCGCGCTTGTCAGGCAGGCCGGGTTTTGCGACCCTGGCCCTGACGGTTGTGTGGCAATGAAGCAGGCAGACTGAATGACGACCATTACACCGATCGAAAAGATGACCAGCCCCTTGGGACGCCAGGTCATCGAACTGCAGCAACTCGACCATGCCGGCGGCGGCATGAGCCTGCTGCGTACGCGCATTCGGGAGGGCAGTCGCTTCACGGTGTTCGAGATTGACCCTCAGACCGCTCTCCAATGGGGCGAGGCCTTGGTGCGTTGGGCCCGAGCCCAGCCCACGACGGCAGTTCAAGCGGGGGATCCTGCATGACGGCGCGGATGGTTGTCGACAATTTGACCACCGACGCAGTGTTCCCCCTAGAAGGACAGGCCTTGCCGCGCGAGCATGCGCAGGCCTTGCAGCAGGCCTTGTGCGCGATCTTGCCTTGGCTGGATTCAGACCCCGTGGCTGGCATCCATCCCGTCAAGCTGGTGCCGGGCAGCGCTATGCCGGCCTTGCTATCAAGGCGGGCGCGCCTGTTGCTTCGCGTCGCGTCGCGGCGGATGGATGAACTGGTGGCGCTGGCCGGACTTGAACTCAAAGTAGCGGGGCAAACCCTGCGCCTGGGGGTGCCGCACCGGCACGACCTGCAGCCCCACAGCACTCTGTACGCCTACAGGGTGGCTGCGGACAGTGCCGATGAGGTCACGTTCATGGCCGCTGTGGCTGCCGAACTGGCACAAATGGCCATTGGGGGTGAGCGTGTCTGCGGCAAACACCAGGCCATGGTAGTCGATGGACGCTCGCTGGACACTTTCAGCCTGATGCTGCATGCGTTGCCTGCGGAGCAGTCCCTGCGCTTGCAGGAGCGCGGTTTGCGATCCCACCGTCTGATGGGATGCGGGATATTCGTGCCTCACAAGTCGGCTGCGGCGGTGGGCGCATAGTTTTTTTGACAACGGAAATGGAGAACGGGCGATGATGTACAACGTTAATGGCGTGGATCTTGAAGCTGATGAGCAGGGTTACCTGTTGGAGCCGGTTTTCGATGATGAGGCGGTGCGCGTCATCGCTGCAGCTGAGCAGATCACGCTGACCGATGCGCACTGGGAGGTCATCAACTACCTGCGTGATCAGTACCGTGAACACGGTCACACCCCGAATTTTCGCGCCATGCTCAAGGGAATGGCAGAGATCCGCCCTGAAGTGGACAGCAAGTACCTTTACGACCTGTTTCCAATCGGTCCTGCCAAGCAGGGGCCAAAGGTGGCCGCGCTGCCCCAGCCACTTGGCAAGGGCGGATATTAAATGCCTCGCACGCAGCGGCAAGGCGCTGGCCTGACATGGCCAAGTTGAGGATCAAGAGCGACTGGTTCCAGACTGGAACCGCCAAGACGCCTGCGCAGATGGCGAGCGCGATGGCCTTTATTGCCTGGCGGGTGGCGCAAAACACGCTGAAGCAAATGCGTTCTGCGGATTTCGACATTGAGGTGGGGCCCCAGTATTTTGCTTTCACGCGCGAGGTGCTGGTGTTCCTGACGCAGGTGCTCGACCGTATGGCCTACGAGCGCATGGAGCCTGAAGGCCGTGCCGAGTTCATCACGGCGCTGGTACGCCGGGTGGCCGAGGTGCTGCAGGAAAATGAAGACAGCCTGCTGGGTGTGCCGCCCGAGGGGGCACCCAGTCACTATGACGAGTTCATCGATCTTTTCAACGAGCTCGCCGAGCATTACGCAGATTTCGGATTCGGGCCGGATGGGCCAGATTTTGCCTTCACGCGCTACCTGGGGCACCGCATTGAAGCGCTCATGCCGGCAAAGGACCGTCGCTGGGTGGTCGATCAGATGATGGCCACCGAAGTGCCCGAAGCGGTGGACATCCTTCGGCGCGCCATGCAGGGCGTACTGTCCACCGAGCCGCGCGCGCCGCGCCGCGCTCGCGCGGGGATCTCTGGCGACTGATCTGGTCATCATGATGAGCACTCCGTTCGATCTGGACAATGACGCCGCTTACCGGCTCTGGCGTGATGCCAAGCGCGCCAGCCATCCGTTACAGGCGCAGGATCTGGTGGTGGACGTGGCCGACCCGCGCGCCCTGACCAATGCCGAGCGCCAGGCTTTGCTGCAACGCTGTGCCACGGCCAACATGGCCATCTACCGAAGTCCGCTGACAAATGAGGACAAGGGCATACCGCGCAAGCTGGCCGCGCAGCTGGGCCTGCACCAGCTCGATGCCAACTGGCTCGCCGATGAAGACGGCATCTCACCGATTGCGGTGGCGCCGTCGGGCGGTGATCGGCCAGCGTTCATCCCCTATACCAATCGAGGCATCAAGTGGCATACCGATGGGTACTACCATCCGGGCTCACGCCACATAAAGGCCATGGTCCTGCATTGCGTGCGGGCTGCCTCCGAAGGCGGCGGGACAGCGCTGATGGATCATGAGATGGCCTACATTGCCCTGCGTGAAGCCAATCCGAACTGGGTGAACGCATTGATGGCGCCTGATGCCATGACCATTCCCGCGCGGCTGGACGACGACGGAGTCGCACGCCCCGAGCAGACCGGGCCTGTATTTTCGGTCGATGCAGAAAGCGGCGCGCTGCACATGCGCTACACCGCCCGCACTCGCAGCATACAGTGGAAGGATGACCAGATTACGAGCGACGCTACAGGGTTTCTCTCGCGACTGCTCGACAGTGATGGGCCGCACGTGTTTCGCTTGCGTCTGGATTCCGGCATGGGGCTGGTGTGCAACAACGTGCTGCATGACCGTGCTGCCTTTGTTGACGATCCCCGGCATCCCCGACTGCTGTACCGGGCCCGCTATCTGGATCGGGTCGATGGGCCTGCACAAGTTCAGCCATGGGCCTCTCCATCGGGTTGATGGAGAAATAGGAAGATACCCCTCGATCCTCATGCATTGATAGCTACAAATAATATAGCAATACCACAATGTCCCATCTCGTGAGTGTATGGCGTGCCGCCCAGCTCGTGGGCGTCGCCCGAGGTGTCTTGCAGCAGCAGGTGCGTGAAGGCGCCCTGATGCTGAGTGACGGCATGGTTTCAACGGACGACCTGATGGGCCTGTACCCTGGTGTGGTTCTCGAGGAATCAGGTTTGCTGGAGCGGGTCGCGCAGATCCGTGATGAGGCTTTTGGCAAGCGGGTGCGGGAGCGCATGCTGCCCAGTCAGGAGGTATTGGCTCAGCGGCTTTTTTCCCAGAGCCAGGAGCTGGCGGATGTTCGAAAACATTTGCAGCGCTATCACGGCCTGGTTCTGGAACTGCAGCGGCGCATCAGGGAGTTCGGCGCGCAGGATCCGGATGACGCTGCCTGGCTGGAGATGGAGCGGCAGGTTACACAGGGGCTGGCGAAAGCACTTGCAACTGAATCAGTCGACTTCCTGGAGGTTCTTGACGATATGCTCAAAGTCATGACATCACACGTCACGGTGCGCCCCAGCGGGCATGAGTTCATGGTGGAAGGGCATACCAACCTGCTGCAGTCGGGCCTGCATGCAGGACTCAAACTGAACTACGGGTGCGGCAACGGCAGTTGCGGCATGTGCAAGGTGCGCGTCATTTCCGGCGACGTCGTGAAGACACAGCACTTTGACTACCCGCTCTCCGAAACGGAGAAGGCTCAGGGCTACACGCTGATGTGCTGTCACACGGCAGCCAGCAGCGATTTGACGCTGGAAATGCTCGAGGCGAGCGGGCCGCAGGACATTCCCGAGCAACTCATCCTGACTCAGGTGCGCGCCGTTTCTACACTGGCACCGGATACCCGCTTGTTGCACCTGCAAACACCGCGCACGCACAGGCTGCGTTTTCTGGCTGGGCAGTCTGTTCAGCTGGGCTGGACCCTGCCAGGCCAGGCCGACGTGCATGCGACTTACCCGGTGGCGAGCTGTCCATGCGACGATCGAAACCTGCTTTTTTTTATCGCACGTGATGGGTCCGACGCATTCGCGCGGCATCTGTTTGCCGGTGACATCAAGTCTGGCGCAGGCGTTAGCGTGCTGGGCCCCACGGGCGAGTTTGTCTTGGCTGATGGGCACCGCCCCCTTGTATTCGCCGCCTGTGACGGGGGGTTCGCACCGATCAAGAGCCTGATCGAGCATGCACTGTCGCTTGACGCAGCACCTTCGCTGACCTTGTTCTGGCTCGCCACGCACAGTGACGGACATTTCAGCAGCAACCAGTGTCGTGCCTGGTCTGAAGCCCTGGACCAGTTTGAATATGAACTGGTCTCGCATGCGGATGCAAATCTGGGTGCGTGGCAAATCGCCCAGGCCATGCGGGCCGATCTGTTTGACATTGACTGCGATTTTTATCTGTGTGGGCCGGGAGACTTTGTCAAAACCCTGCACGATGAACTTCGTGCAGCAGGGGTCGCGGCGGCACAGATTTTTTCCCAGTCGCTTTGAATCAGCGCCATCACTTCACTTCATATGCCAATGCCCAAAGACATGGAGGCGTTAGTTGGCGACACCTATGCCGACGCGTCATCTCCTGAAGCGCACACAGCTTTGCCAGACTGTGCCGGTGGTGAATCCTTCGCCTTGATGGTGTTGGGGCATAGCATGGCGCCGGAGTTCAATGAAGGCGAGATCATCGTCATCGAGCCTGACGGTCTGGCACAGGAGGGCTCATATGTTCTAGCGTGGAATCAGGAAGAGTGGTCCTTCAGGCAACTCCTGCGGTCTGGCGCGGAGTGGGTACTGCATCCACTGAACCCTGAGTTCGAAGACGTGCCGCTGGAGGATTTCTCGGGCGTGCGCGGGGTGATCATCCAGAAGGCGTTGCCTGGGCGCAGGCGGGCTTCCAAACGCTATATCTAAAGCCAGAACTGGACCGAATGGAGTTCAACCGTCATGCCTTACTACATCTACAGGATCAAGCCGTTCTCGCAGTTTGAAAAAGTCGCCGAGTTCGGGGCCTTCAAGGAGGCCTCGGCACAAGCCAAGGTGTTGCGCGCGGCTCAACCCACTGATATGACGGAAAAAATAAAGATCATGTTTGCCGAAGATGAGTTGCAAGCGGAAGATCTGTTGTGCCAAGTGCGCACCCCCGGTCCCAAGGGTGACGACTGAGAGTAAGGACGTGGACGAACTCGCCTTTCACGCACGTCGGCCGCAACTGAACCCGGTGCCTTGCGTGTTTGAGAAGGCCATCCTTTCACATTGCGCCCATTGCGAGCTTGCCAGTCGGCATGCACTGGCTGAGCGTGAACTCGTTGCTTGTTCCATTGAAGTGGCGCAAATCAATTGCACGATGCTTGCAAGGCTGTTTCGCGAACGTGCCACCTTTGCACTTCGGCTGCCACTTCTGGGTTTGCCTGTCGCCCATGCAAAAGCAATGCAGTTGCAGTGCGGGGGCCTTCACGGCCTGCAGGCGGTTCTGAATGAGCCCACCCCAGACGTTCATGTGATGGTGCGAAAGGCGTTGGCGAACGACGCAAGCCTGCTGGACTTACCCTGGGGGACAATCGTCTCACACGTCCTGGCCTGGAAAATCCGGCGCCGCGCGGCCAAGCCTCAAAGCTAGATCACTGCGTGTGCCGGCGCATGCATCCGGCGCATCGTGTGAGCGCTTTCTTTACCGTTGTTGCCACTTCATGGTGACCACCGCCCCGCTGATGATCCCTGCAAGCGCAATGAACGATCCCAGAGCCAGGGTGGAGATGCCTGAAAGGCCCTGGCCGATCGTGCAACCGATCGCAGTCACGCCGCCGAATCCCATAAGCACCGCGCCGACCAACTGGGTTCGCAAATCCTCCAGCGAGGCAAAGCCTTCCCAACGGAACTGTCGCGTGCTGACGGCATAGGCGAATGACCCGAGCACAACACCCGCCACCGTTGCGATACCGAATGTCACACGCAGGGTCTTGTCGGACCACAGCATCAGCAGTTCCAGACTGTATGCGGTGGGCGCCACAAAGCTCATCGATTCCAGTGTCCGGGTATTGGTGGCGAAGTACACCGTCTCGAGCGTATCTGGGTTTTCGCCGTGGCCTATATGTCCCGTGAGGTACCAGGCAGCTACGATGAGCAATCCGAGTGAGGCGCCGCCGGCGATTTGCGGCAGGTTCCCACGAAAGCGACGATCTTTCAGTGCAAAACCCATCAGCCCCAGTCCGACGACCAGACTGCAGGTCAGCAGCGCCGATTTTTCAGACAACCCCGTCAATTTGGAGACAATTTGTGGCACCCCTTGGCTCGACAAATTCCAGCGAGCCATATCGATTGCGATAGGGTCAAGATAACTGACTCGCCAATGCCCGAACAGCCCCTTGAGCGTCATGTAGGCGGAGATGGACAGAAAGACGAGCACGACGAGTGATCTCAGGCTACCGCCACCCAGGCGCACCAGGTTTTTATTGGTGCACCCGGCCGCAATGGTCATGCCGACTCCAAAAAGAAACCCACCGAGCAATAGCGATAACCACGGTAGGATGGGTCGTTGATAAACCGACTTTGACAAGTCGATCCACCCTACGTAATAAAGGAGGTTGGCACCCAACACGGCGATGGCAATCGTCAGCAGCCACATGCGCATACGACCCCAATGCTCCATGTTGACGATATCGGATATCGCGCCCATGGTGCAGAAATTGGTCTTGTTTGCAATAGCCCCAAACAGGAAGGCCAGCACAAATCCGCCCCAAACAACCAGTGCGGCGGGTGTGTTCAGTTCGCTCATCCTTGCCCCTCGACCAAGAAAGTTCCTAATTGCTGCGATCTGACCCGCCCGCCACGCGGATGAGGGTCGTTCGAATCGCTTCCGGCGCATTCATGATACCCATGAACTGACCCATACCCAGAGAGGGCCAGGCAAGCGCGATGCGGTAGCGGGCATACAGGGCGTACACCTTGTTGTTAACGACAAATATTTCGTAAGGCAGACCAGCCATGTGATCTGCCCCAATCTTGTTTACCCACCATCCTTCGCCGGTACTCGGGTCGTTCATGGCGACCCCAAATACCGCGATCTTCTGTTCCGGCATGATGACTTCGTACACGCGACTGGTATTTCCTGCGCCTGACGCAAGACCGGCCTGCACGGCCTTGATCGCCTCTTCAAAACTTCCGTGGCTGGCGAGTTCACTATTGGCGGCATCGAATCGCTCCATCCCTAACATGTAGCGATAGGTGGGCAGGTCTCCCTCGGGCACGTCGCCGCCAAATGCGCGACCTTCGCCCAAGGCCTTTTGAAGACGCAGTTGCACGGATTTCACTGCTGCCTGGGCGGTCTTGAACTGACCCCGAAGATACGCCCGATACCAATAGTCGGGATTCATGTACGACACCGTGCCATCTGCCTGCACCGCAACGCGGATACCCGAAGCAACAACGGCTGAGCCTCCAATGGCACGAAGGCTCTCGATCATTGCCTTGTCAGTGGCTACGAGCGCTGCGCGCCCTGGCAGCCCTTTAGGCGTGTGTCGACCGATGACTTTAAAGCCTTCTGCTTCGAGGTTCTTTTCGACCAGAGCAATCTGGGCGGACAAATCGGCGTCTGGAAGCTTGGTTCCTTGCAGATAGGGTGCGAGTGCCAAGC
>NZ_JAKJEW010000044.1:0-24960 GCF_022705245.1 Candidatus Skiveiella danica
TTCGTATTTCCGATCTTCCTTCATGCTGAACCTCCAGTTCTGAAATGGGGTGTTGCACTTGGAATTTGAGGGGGCCACCTATTGGAACTTCACATCTAGCGGATCACAACCACGCAGTGCCCAGCAGAGCCAGCCGTGCTGATGCACAACTGTTGACCTGCAACAAAGAGAAAGTTCGCAAGACAGGCATAGTTCAACCAAGCGAGAGCCCAGCGTGGTTGCCTCAGTTACACGCGAATTGACCCAGTCTTACCCGCTGGGTTTTCTTTTGGCCCGCTCTGGATGGAGCACCCCCGTAGCCGCTACCGGAAATGGTTCTTAGTCTGCGGCAACGTCTGGCCGGTTCCAGGCCCGTCCCGCCATTCGCGTATGTCCGTGAACTGCAGCTTGCATTGCACACATTGGTACTGCCCTGTCGGCTGCATGGCACCTCTTTCGTTGCGTGCCAACACGGGCCTGTAGGCAGTGGCACCACAACTGTGACAGGAATTGGTGGGGCGCCAGACACTCATCGCCATACTTTGGAGTCTCTTGCCGGGATGAGGGGTTGATGGTTAACCCTTGACGTCAATGGCAATAGCTAATTGCAGGGAACGATCTGTGCGTCGGGAAGTGTTTCGAGCGGCAAGAATCCGTCTGGTAGAGCCGATTGGGCTTTGCTGGCCAGGACCTCAAAGATGCCAATACGACCGTCTGCAGCACCACAAACTGCTGGATATAAGTTTCCGTCCACTCCGCAGGAAGCGGCAAGCACCGTTATCCCGGATTCAATGAGGTGTCGTTTAAGTACTGCCAATGTCCGACCGCCTCCATTGCATTGCTTGGAGCCCATGTACTTGTAGACGTTGAAACTGGCAGGTGACCCAGCAGCCTCAACTCCACCATAGATAGCCGTTGCCCCGACGATTGCCATCGCGAGATATCTGCACGCAGCATGGCCTTTGTATAGCATCTGTCTGACGGCGAGTAGTGATCGAAAGGACGGGATCAATTCTAGCGTTGGACTGACTCATTTTTGACATGTAAACGTTCAGGGCGCCTGATGAATCTACACGCCCATCTCGATCAATGCACCACAGAAGACACCTACTCTGGGCCAAGCAGCGCCGGCACTGTTGGTGCGTAGGCGTTTTCCAAATCCGAAGCGCTTGATTTAGAGGAGCTTTCCTCGTAAGGCACCGTTTCTGCGAAGGCATTCTTCTCAACTTCAACCGCTTCCGTCCATTTATCCCAGTCAGTATGACCGCCATCGCCTTCAATGACTTCGGGACTGGGTAGTGGGCCCGGTGTTTCCCATCTTTCGTCCCAGCCTTCCCTGAATGCATCCAAGGGGCTTCCTTTTGGCGCGAGAGGAATTTGTGCCGGAGGTTGCGGCTCCGGTGCTGCAACCGTTTCTCTGGAGCGTTTGAAGAATTTTCTGAGCATTTCGGCGAATTATCTGATGCAGACCGGGTGAAGTAAATGGCTTTTCCAGTTGGACCTTTTCAGAACCGGCCAGCCCCCACCGAACCCCGCCCGAACCCGCCCCACCCATTGGGCCGATGCCCCAAAAGATATAAGCCCGTTACGGTGACATAGCGGGCTTTCCATATTGGTGGCGTGGGACGGAAGCGAACCATCGACACGCGGATTTTCAAGTCAAGCTGCAACACCGATCCATATGTAAGCAATCGAAGAAAATGTAACGCCTTAGGAGTGACTCACGTTTCCGAGACTGGAAGCGGTCACTCTACATGGCATGATCAGCCAATGCGATCACTTTTCAGTGAGCCGATTTCTCGGAGCGAATGAATGCAAGCTACAGGCACTTTGGTCACCGGCGATCTCCGTATCGATGCCTTGCTTGGAGGTTCTCAATGGGTTGGCGCCAGTGTTCAAACCGTTGAACTGACCTACAGCTTTCCTGACTCCGCAAGCCTCTGGTCTACAACCGTCGGCGAATATGCAGCGGGTGTGGACTGGGGACCTCTGAGCGGCGTTGCCGCTCTTTCGGATGTGGCAAAGAACGCGGTTCGCGCGGCTCTGGCAAGCTGGTCCACAGTAGCCAACATCCGATTTGTGGAAACCGCAGACAATGCCTCGACACATGGAACGCTGCGCTTCGCTTGGACGGTATCGGCGGTCGATGAGCAGTCCTTTGCCTACGCTCCTGACTCCACCGACAAGGCCGGCGACATTTGGCTGAACTCGCTGGCGCCTTGGGACGGTTTCACGCCCGGAAGCTACGGCCACTCCACGCTTATCCACGAGATTGGCCACGCATTGGGGCTGAAGCATCCCTTCGAAGGCGCGGCAACGTTGCCGACGCAAAAGGAAGGCTATGCCTACTCCCTGATGAGCTACACCGCGTATGCGGGCTCCACGGGCTCCTGGGTTGACTTCGAACCGACCACGCCTATGCTTTACGACCTTTTGGCCATCCAATCGATGTATGGCGCCAATCTTACAACACGAAGTGGTGACGATACCTACGTCTTCACTGAGAACCAGCGCTACTTCCAGACCCTGTGGGACGTGGGGGGCAACGACACCATCGTCTGGCAGGGACTTTCGCAAGGTGCGCGCATCGACTTGAACGAAGGGACATTCAGCCAGCTTGGTCAACCACTGACCTACTGGAGCGAGGACTTTAGCAAGTTATGGACCGACCGCGATACGGTAGCAATCGCCTTCGGCGTGTCGATCGAGAACGCCACCGGCGGTGACGGCAATGACACCTTGATCGGCAATGCTCTGGACAATCGACTGGTTGGCGGCGCCGGCAACGACACGCTCTACGGCGGCGCCGGCCTGGACACAGCGGTGTACAACACACACCGCATCGCTTACAACCTATACACGGTCCCAGGCGGCTTCAGTATCAGCGGCCCTGAAGGCACAGACGCAATCACGGGCGTTGAACGCCTGCAATTCTCGGACAAGAAGATCGCAATGGACCTCGCTCCATCTGAACATGCTGGTCAGGCTCTGGAGTTTATCGGCGTACTGGCGCCTTCGCTTGTCCACGTCCCATCGATCGTAGGGGTCATCCTGGGTTTAATCGATGGCGGAACGAGTTTGCAGGGCGTGTTTCAGCTCGCCATAGATATTGGGCTGGTGAACGACATTGCGGGTTCAAGCAGCGATGCAGCCGTGGCGCAGATGGCCTTCCGAAACGTGATCGGAGCCGAAGCGGATGCGGGAATGACCGATCTGCTGGTCAGCTTCATGGATGGACGCAACGCCCATTTTTCACATGCAGATTTTCTGACGGTGATCGCCGGTATGGAGATCAATCAGGTTCACATTGACCTGATCGGGTTGCAGCAGACGGGCATTGAATTCATCTGAATTAGGGGGATGGTACTTGTTTACCAGTTCACTGGACCTCTACGGCAAGCATCCGGCCATCCCGTCCTGAGTCGAGCGACTTAACCTTTAACAACCGACAACGGCCTGTCTCAACGAACAAAAAGCGCGCTTGGCACAGTCTCAATTTTCCCATCCAGAACAGCCCCATACTTCGCAAAACTCACTCGTACGTGCAGCGGGTAGCCATCGGCTTCTCGGATCCACAATTCAAGCGTTCCGCCTGAGGCCTGCCCTGACAGGCGTACAGCCTGTATAAGCTTGCCCGCCACGTCCAACTTTTCAGGACTGACGCTCAAGCCGGTGCTGAAAATTGATTTGCCATCTGTGAACGCAATAAATGCCATGCCTTTAGGGGCGGGTTGACCAATAAAAGCATAGGGCAACATGGCGATATCCACCGTTGCAAATTTGATGGGCTCGGTACGGATATGGCCCCGGCCATTGCTGAATGAAAACTCCATTTGCTTAAGGTTGCTCACCATCAGCAATTCAGAGCGACTGCCACGCTTATCGCTGTACCGTTGGGTAAAAGCGATGCCATTGGCAAATATGCCGTTGGAATCTCGGACCACATTCAAGTTACTGTCCAGCATGGAAAGCAGATTTGCCACTTTGATATGTGATCTGAGGGAGTAGCCCCTGCCGTCGATCGTTCCGACATCCGAAACATCAGCCACCGTTACCGCGCCAAGCAACGTCCCAGCGGCGACAACGGCTTTAGTGGCCAGGTCGGGTGTCGGCGCACCTTTTGCGATACTGATTTTGTAAACCCAGTTTGCCGAGACTGGCGCGGCTAAGGCCTCCGTACTCGATGTGAAGACGAGTCCCTGGATCATGACTACGAGCGCCACGTAGGTGTGGTTGAACTTGGAAAGGGATTCGATGGACATGGGAACAAGTCTAGACCCAATCACCCCACCTCAACCGCCCTCGCCACATCCCCACAGCATCCCCAGCACGTCCCAACCAGCAGCAGGTCGCCAGTCTTGACCGCGCCAGTGAAGTTCGGGATGGTCACCTCGCAACGACAGTGACTGCACCACACGCTGGAGAGCAACCGTTTTCTGATATCGGCGGGAATGGAAGTCCAAAGTTCGGCGGCCTTGGGGGTGAACGTAGTTGGGGACTCGATGGGCATGAGAACAAGCCTAGCGGCAGCCCGCCTCCGAACCCCAACGAACTAGCTGTGAAAGAATAGCTTTTCAGTGGAGACATCCTAACTACACCCGATACCAAAACATGTACAGCGACTTCTTCTTGTTGGAGCGTGACGGCGCTCCTGTCAGTCGAGCGGAGCGATTGGCTTTGGGCGACACATCGGGTCGTGACGAAGCCTGGTTGAGGGACACACTGTTCAGGAATCCCGCCATCGTCCCCGTGCGTGACGTCGATCCTTCTTTTGGTCCGCTGATTCCGTTGTGCCGCGAATTACAGACCGAGGCAGGCCGCCTGGACGTCGCCTATATCAATCAGTACGGACGCTTGACGCTCGTCGAGTGCAAACTGTGACGGAACCCGGAGGCCCGGCGCAAAGTTGTGGCTCAGGCGCTTGACTACGCACGAGCAATAAGTCGCTGGTCATATTCCGACCTTCAACGACAGGTCTCCCAGGCAACCGGGCGTACCGGAAACGTGCCTTTTGATCTGGCAAAGGAATTGATCCCTGATCTGGATGAGCGCCGTTTTGTTGATGAAACCGCAGCAGCCATGCGGCAAGGTCGTTTCCTCTTGCTGATTGCGGGTGACGGCATACGTGAAGACATTCATGCCATGACCGAATTGATCAACAGGAATGCCGCTTCCGGCTTCTCCTTTGGTTTGGTCGAGGTTGCTTTGTACGGTCTGGAAGACGGCGGGCTGGCCGTTCAGCCAAGGTTAGTTGCCAAGACACAAATCATTCAACGCAACATAGTTGTACTTAGGGATGGCGACCATCAGTTCCTGGGTGGTGAATTTGCACCTGAGGCTGACCTACCGAGAATTGGAGCGAGCCCATCTGTGACCGGCAACCCGCTCGGCGAAAGCCCGAAGCAGGCAGCCTATCGAGAATGGTGGAAGCCAGTCATGGAGGCTCCACTCGATGATCCTGACCAAGAGCCGCCCAAGCTCTTCTGGCCCAACGACGCGGTGCCTGCTGCCTCTCGCAGGGTGTTGACGCTCAGTGCCGCATACCCTCGCTTATCGGGAAATGAAACGTTTGGAGGCGGAGGAGCGTTTGCTGCAAAGTTCAAAAGAACAGCACGATGCCGAAATCGCCCGCCAGCAGGGCATCCTGGAAAACCTGCGGAAACTGCCGCGTCCAGGACCACTTGTTCTTGATCACGCACCAGCCAATCGCGCTATACAGCCGCTCAATGACCGATCGGCGGAGAACGAAAGGCAACTCGACGGCTCGAACATCGGCAAGTTCATGCGTCCAGTGAAGGAGGTACTGCCAACGGCGCTCTGGATTCTGGCCCTTGCTCTTCTCTCCCCTTTGCTGGTCAAGGCCATCGCCTACTACGTGATCGCACCGATTGCCGCACGCCGCGCACCGGTTTGCTTGCTTCCGAGAATGTCGGGAGAGTTTTCTACGGCGATCGGCGTCACGGGAAACGAATCGGGTCCGACTACGCCATCCAGGGTGTCACTGCCGCTGTCGCTGGATGAGCGCTCGGAATTGCTGGTCCTGCCCAGTTATCTGCAGGGAATGCCGCTCACTGCGCAAAGCGATACCAAGTGGCTGCTCGACTGGTCGATGCCGCTGACCAGTCTGTTTGCCGGGATGTATCGATTGACCCGTATTCGCCCGATCAGCGACGAACGCATCACGGTTTCATCGTCGCTCGATCCCCTGGCCGAATTCTCGCTGCTCGATGTGCCCGTGGGCTCGGCATTGGTGCTGCGGCCAAGTTGTTTGGTCGGTTTCATCCAGACCCGGGGCGAGCCTCTGAAGATCACCCGTCACTGGCGATTCGGCAAACTCGGGGCCTGGCTAACCCTGCAGTTCCGCTACATCGTCTTCCACGGTCCCGCCAAGCTGATCGTCAAGGGCTGCCGTGGGGTCCGGGTCGAACCGGCCACCAGCGGACGGACGGTTAATCAGGCGGCGACGCTGGGTTTCAGTGCCAACCTAGATTATTCGGTGGCGCGCAACGAGACGTTCTGGTCGTACTACTTCGGCGAGCGGGAACTGTTCAACGACAGTTGGCGGGGCGAAGGGTGCTGTGTCTATGCCGAAACGCCGCATCCCAACGATCATTCCGGACTGTTTGGCCGAGGCCTGCAGGGGCTACTGGATACGTTCCTGCAAATCTTCTACATCTGATGGCCAGGGGTGTTGGCGCCGATTGGATCTTGAATCGATCCGGGTCTTGAGGAGGCTCATTTCTCGGAGAGGATTTGACCTGTCCCCTTCCACCGTACCAGGCCATAGTGAAAGTTCTGGCTCAAGGCAAAACGATTCGAGTTGAGGCGTATTTGTGGCGCGCCAACCGAGAGTTGCTTTGGAACTCGGCCAAGCTCCAATGCACCCCCCGCCATCTCCACCACCCTTGCCACATCCCCACGGCATTCCGAGCAAAAACCGACCGGTAGTAGCTCACCTGCTTTGACTACCCCTGTGAAATTCCTGAAAGCGAGAAGGACAGGACCGTGACCCAGACTGACATTGCGCCCAGTTGGATAAGTGCAGTGGCGATGGCGCCTGCGGTGATTGAGGCGAGGAAGGGGATGAACATGGGGCTCCTTTGGTGGTGGTGGTTGGGACGCGGAAGTGACTGGGAAAAGAAAAAGCGCCCAGGGATTGCTCCGAGGGCGCTTATTTCTTGGGGGTTGAATTTCGCGACGGAGTCGATGACTTCGCCCCTGAACTCTGATGCACATCAAGGTTTGATTGCGAGGCAGGCTGTTACATTGAATGTCACGGTGGTAGGCAATCAATATCTCGGCGTCGCGAAAAGAAGTCTTGGTTATGTTTAGATTTAATTTCAGAATAAATTACGAACGCTATTATAAATTTAACTTTTGAGAATATTATTGCCATGATATTCAAAGGAAATGGCAGCGATTTGCAGGCATGGCGCCATTAGGTGGGCGTAAAATATTTGAACGACTAACAAAAAGGTGTAGCCAATGGATTATCGCGGCACATTCGAAGACGACATACTAGATCAAGCCAAGCTTGCTTTACCGAACTGGTCAATTATTTATGGTGGTATTGGAAATGATTCAATAACTATCAACATAGGCGGCGCAGTTGGCGAAGTTGGCAATGACACAATTATTGGAACCTCACCTCTTGCTTTTGCAGTTTATTGGTCGTCGCCAAATGGTGTAACTGTTGATCTCGTAAAAAATATAGCTCTTGATGGATATGGAACAGTCGATAAACTGATCAACATTAATAATGTGACAGGATCAAATTATTCTGACACATTAATAGGCAATACATTAAACAATAATTTCGCTGCCGGGTACGGTAACGACTTAATCATAGGCGGGGGCGGCTATGATGTTGTGACTTATTCAGGCATTAAATCAACTGATGCAGAAATCACATGTGACGCTTCTTCTGATACATTCAAAGTTAGAAAGATCAGTCTGGACGATTCAATCGACACCCTTATTGGTATTGGAGGTATCACATTTGCGGGCCCAGGATCAGATGAAATAACGATAACCAAAGATAACTTTGGAAATTTCAGAAAAACCATAACGAATGGGTCCGCACACTCTGGTCTTATATTTTATGGGCCAAACGCCACCGGGGCAAAAGTTGGCGATTATACAGTTCTAAATAATGACTGGGGCGCATATGATTTAGAAATTAATAAAGACTACACCCAGTCAATTGCTTACAGCACATCCAACCTTCAAAGCAATGTGGTCTTTTCATGGAGTTACCCTGAGTACGGAAGTAAATACGGCGTATGGGCGTATCCAGAAATACTTTGGGGTGCTGAAAACGGCTGGGGAAACCTAAACCATTCACATAAAGTCTCCGAACTTGTTAATTGGTCTGTGGGCTACGATGTAACAATTAGTGGAAACACGCCGCGATTTAGTGTCATGATGGAAATTTTCGTAACGGATAGGCCGTGGGGAACATCCAACGTTGCCAATATCACAGAAGTTGCTGTGGAAGTCCACACACAGTGGCGGGATCCCAATACACCATTCACATACTATTCGGATGACTATATTTCTGCTGCAACACAGAGAATATATCCAAATGCAAACCTTGGTACAACAACACAACCTGGATATTCAGTTGCAATCCAAACTCTTGAAGACAGCCTTTCAGGCACGATAAGTTTTTCTGAAATATTAGCTTCACTCGTTGAAAAAGGAATTGTGAACGGCGAAAACTACATTTCAGGTGTAAGTATGGGGTCTGAGGTCGGAGTTGGAATTGGTACTCTCCAGATAAATCGTTTTGCTATTATGCAGACAACTACCGGGGACGATACAGTTTCTATAGATGTCGGCGACGACGCTCTCGATGGCGGCGCCGGTTTGGACACTGCGGTGTACAACACCCGATATGCCGCTCACAACCTCGCTCCGGTCACAGGCGGCTTCAGCATCAGTGGCCCCGAAGGCACAGACACAATCTCAGGCTTTGAACGCCTGCAATTCTCGGACAAGAAGATCGCAATGGACCTCGCCCCATCTGAACATGCTGGTCAGGCTCTGGAGTTTATCGGCGTACTGGCGCCTTCGCTTGTCCACTCCCCATCGATCGTAGGTGTGATCCTGGGTTTGATCGATGGCGGAACGAGCTTGCAGGGCGTGTTTCAGCTCGCCATAGATATTGGGCTGGTGAACGACATTGCGGCTTCAAGCAGCGATGCAGCCGTGGCGCAGATGGCCTTCCGCAACGTGATCGGAGCCGAAGCGGATGCGGGAATGACCGATCTGCTGGTCAGCTTCATGGATGGACGCAACGCCCATTTTTCACATGCAGATTTTCTGACGGTGATCGCCGGTATGGAGATCAATCAGGTTCACATTGACCTAATCGGGTTGCAGCAGACGGGCGTTGAATTCATCTGACCAAGGGGAGGGCTGTCTTTGTACATCGCTGAAGTGCCCAATTCGACCCATCTCCACCACCCTCGCCACATCCCCACGACATTCCGAGTACAACCCGAGCAGCAGCAGGTCGCCTGTTTTGACGGCACCGGTGAAGTTACGGATGGTCACCTCGCGACGGCACTGACCGCACCAGGAATTCGACAGCACACGATTCGCGGCGTCAGCAGGATTGCGGGCCGCAAATTCACCTCTGGTTGCCGTGAATCAAAGTTCGGGAACCCTTTTAGGTCTACGGTTTATCCGGGGAGTACCCCTCATTCGGAGGTAACCATGATTGATCGATTCACAAGAAAGCCCCTCGTCGCCCTTCGGTGCACTGCCGCAGTCGCACTCTCCCTTGCCATGGGAGTAGGTCTGACTTCTGTTACGCCATCTGCCACTGCGCAGACCCTGAAAAAGGTTGCCGACAGCAACAAGATCACGGTGTCATACCGCGAGTCATCGGTACCTTTCAGCTACTTGATCAGTCCGACCAAGCCGGTAGGCTTTGCCGTCGATTTGACCGAAGCCATCATTGACGATGTGCGCGCGAAGCTCAAGAAAAAAGACCTTGAAGTTGCCTACATCCCGGTGACCGGACAAACCCGCATTCCTTTGCTCGTCAACGGGACTTACGACCTGGAGTGCGGCTCTACCACGAACAACTCCGCGCGGGGCAAGGAGGTGACTTTTGCGATCAGTCATTTCTATACCGGAACCCGCCTTTTGGCGAAGAAATCCTCGGGTATCAAGAACTACGCCGATCTGGCAAACAAGACGGTCGCCACCACCGCTGGAAGCACGAACGAGAAGGTGCTCCGTGCGTACAGTGCCGACAAGAACCTCAACATTCAGATCATCTTGGGCAAAGACTATGAAGATGCCTTGCAGTTGGTCGAAACTGACCGCGCGATGGCATTTGCGATGGACGATATCTTGCTATTCGGCCTGAGGGCCAACTCCAAGAATCCTGGCTCCCTTGAAGTTGTCGGCGATACGCTGCAGGTCGAGCCGTATGGATGCATGCTGCGCAAGGACGATCCGGAGTTCAAGAAGCTCGTTGATGGCACCATTACGCGCCTGATGAAGTCGGGCGAATTCAGCAGGCTTTACGCCAGATGGTTTGAGGCGCCAATTCCGCCAAAAGGTATGGTTCTCGGTATGCCAATGAGTGAGCAGTTGAAAGCCAACATGAAGGCACTCAGCGACAAGCCAGCGCAATAGTTGTGCATATTGATGGCAGTTTCCTTTGCGGCATGAGCCCTTCGTAGGGGTGACTGCCTTCTACTCCCCGATACAAGCTGGGTTTCTTTTGGCCCAATCTGGATAGAGCAAGGCATCCGTAGCCGCTACCCACTGTGATTCACTGGCTGGAGTAACGTTGGGCCTGTTCCCGAACCTTCCCGCCATTCGCGAATATCCGTGAACTGCAGCTTGCATTGCACACATTGGTACTGCCCTGTCGGCTGCATGACACCTCTTTCGTTGCGTGCCAGCACGGGCCTGTAGGCAGTGGCACCACAACTGTGACAGGAATTGGTGGGGCGCCAGACACTCATGGCCACATTGTGGGTTCTCTTGCCGGGACGATGGGTTGATGGTTAACCCTTGACGGCCCGTCAGTCCTCGCCTTCGCGCGGAAGCCGGCGGCCCAAAGGTGCATGGTCAGTGTCGTAGAGTCGCCCATTGACCTGAGGAGTTGTTCCATGCGCAAGTGACTGTTCAATTGCGGCAATCCTTGCGTGTTCAACGGATTCCTCTTGACCAGCCACGGTGCGCAACCCTGGCAACTTCTGCCGGGTTCCGGCTTGATCGGAAAGGTCGACGGTCAGACTGTCACTGATGCGCCAATAGACTCCAAGCACCCTTACTTTGAATCTCGTACGGGCCGCACCGTCAATGACCACACCGAGACGCTTCAACTCCTTGTGGCCTACGTTGATTTCCGAGGTGAACTGAATGGGCAAATCGATCATCGCCGCGTAAGTGTGGCCACGCGGATCCATCGGCACAACTTTGAAACGGTAGGATGTCTCAGGCAGACCCCATTCACCCAAGACGTCACGCACGACCTGAAAGGCCATTTCCCGACGAAGCGCCATACGTTCTTCAAGGCTCATGCGTACCGGCTTCGTTTCTGGGCCAGATGTTGCTTCGTCTTTGACCTTGGTAGATAAGCTAATGCGCTTCAGTATTGACATCGATTAATGCTACAAGGACTATCTAGCATTGTCGATGGGGGCGACCACGTCGGCTGCGGTTATTCAACACAGTCGAACATCAGCAAGTGGCCGACCGTAGCCCGCGACCTTCCAATCACCACCGAACCCCACCCGAACCCGCCCCACCCAATTGCCCGATGCCCCAAAGCAAAAAGCCCGCTACGGTGACATAGCGGGCTCTTCTTATCTGGTGGCCTGGGACTCTACCGAAAGAACCCCGGCAACCCGCATGAATGCTTGATTTCGGCGATGGTGCATCATCTGGTTACTGTAGGAGTTACTGCATGGCACGATCACTGATCCCCTCGGATACCACCATCCGCAACATCAAGGCAGGCGACCCGCGCAAGCGTCTGAGCGATGGCGAAGGGCTTTACCTGCTGTTGTTCGTCAAAGGTGGGGCGCACGGCTGGCGGCTGGATTACACGATCCACGGCAAGCGAAAGACCCTGAGCCTGGGCACCTACCCCGATACCGGGCTGAAGGCGGCCCGCACCAAAGCCGACCAGGCCCGCGAGCTGGTGGCCGCCGGGGTTGACCCAAGCGACCAGCGCAAGGAAGCCAAGGCCGAACGCGCCAAGGCACGCGAGGCCAGCGAACGCGAAGCGGCCGGGCTGCCCACGGTGGGCAGTTTCGAGGAAGTTGCCCGCGAATGGTTCGAGGCCCGGCGGGGCGATTGGGCCGCCAGCTACGGGGACAAGATCATCCGACGCCTGGAGGTTGACGTGTTCCCGTGGATTGGGCGAGATGCCGTGGACAGCATTACTCCCCCGAAGGTCCTGGAGCTGCTTCGCCGGATCGAGGCCCGAGGCGTGATCGAAACCGCGCATCGTGCCTTGGAAAACTGCGGGCAGGTGTTCCGCTATGCGGTGGCCACGGGCCGCGCCACCACCAACCCGGCCCGCGACCTGAAAGACGCCCTGAAAAAGCCAGCGGTGAAGCACTTCCCCGCGATCACCGATCCGGCCCGCCTGGGCGAACTGTTGCGGGCCTGCGATGGATACCATGGCACCCACGTTGTACGGGCCGCCCTGCGGCTGGCGCCCATGCTACTGCTACGCCCTGGCGAGCTGCGGCACGCCCGTTGGGCAGAATTCGACCTTGATGCAGCCGTGTGGACAGTCCCAGCCGAGCGGATGAAGCGCGAGAAGCGCGGCAAGTTGCACGGCAAACCGCATATCGTGCCCCTGCCCTTGCAAGCCGTGGACACGTTGCGCGAGCTGCACACACTCACGGGCGGGGGCGAATACGTCTTTCGCGGCGAGCGGCACCACGACCGCCCCATGTCCGAAAACACCGTGAACGCGGCACTTCGGGCAATGGGCTTCGGTGCGGATGAAGTGGTCGGGCACGGATTCAGAGCAACGGCCCGAACCATGATGGCCGAACGCCTGGAGCTGCCCGAAGCCGTCATAGAGGCACAGCTCGCCCACGCGGTGAAAGACAGCCTGGGCAGGGCCTACAACCGAACCGAATTTGAAGCCCAGCGCCGGGGCCTGTTGCAGCAATGGGCGGACTACCTGGACGCACTGCGCAAGGGTGCTGATGTGATCCAACTGCCCCAGCGGGCCGCCTGAAATGGCAATTCAACGCTTCCACCGGCTGCTATCGCTGAAAAACACCGGTACACCGGTAACAGTCCGGCGAAAACGAGCATCCATGCGGGTTTTAGGCCGAATGGGTGCCGGTAACAAACAGGTAACAGACAGGTAGCAAACAGGTAACAGTTTTAGATGATGAAAATTCATTCAATCATTCTTTCCCTGCCCGTTCCTGGCCCGACCGCCCCGCGCTGCCCCGGAATGGCCTTCTTTGACCAGCTTTGCACGTTTGCGGAAATGAGCGCGAAAGGGGTTTCCCTTGGAGCCCTTCACCGGGCCGGTGAAGTGGGGGAACACCCGGAGGATGAATGAACCCGCCACGCCCGGCGGCGGTTTGAGCCGGGCACAAAAGGCGGCGGGGCCGATGCTGAGAACACCGGCCCCGCCTGACCACAATCACGGCCATAGGAGGGCCGGAATCATGGCTACCTCGAAATCTACATCAAAGCCAAAGCGACCGGCAGCGCGGCGCAGCGTCAAAGCGCGTGAAGCGGCGCCAGCCTACGGCACGCCCAACGGCGCACTGTCGTTTTACAGTGGGCTGAAAGCCAAAGAACGAGCGACCATTGAACGCGCCCTGACCATCCTTGGGCGGGAGTTGCGAGAGTACGAAGTTTTCAGTTCACCCGAATTGGTGAAAAGTTACCTTCAATTGCGCATGGCCGGGGAGCGGTTCGAAACTTTCGGAGCGTTGTACCTCGACTCCCAAAACCGGGCAATCGCCTACGAAACCCACTTCACCGGCAGCCTGACAAAGTGCTTCGTGCATCCACGTGAAATCGTGATGGCTGCGCTGGCGCATCGTGCGGCAGGCGTCGTGCTTGCCCACAACCACCCGAGCGGGAACGTGCAGCCGAGCCGGAACGACAAGGCGCTGACGGAAATCATGAAGGCCGCGCTTGACTTGGTAGAAGTGCGGGTGCTGGATCACGTGATCGTGGCACGCGGCGCGGCGTTGAGCATGGCAGAGCGGGGCCTGATCTGAGATGGGAAAGCCCGCATAATCGTTTCGCCACGCCTAGCCCGAGGCTGATCCCCGAGGGCGAAAAGCCGGACACCTTCACCGGCCGGCGTTGGCATCTTACGAGGGCGCACCTGAAGGGGTGACGATGGGTGACAACGACCAACAACGAATATTGAATCGGCTTCTTGATGCGGAAGCACACTTCAACGATGAAGAGCGCCAGCTTGCCAAGATGGAGATTGCATGGGCAAAAGCGGCGCTAGGCTTTCGGACCTGGGGCGGGCAACGTTTTGGGCACGGTGAACGAGTGCGAAAAATGCGAAGCTTGCTGCGCGTTCATGAGATTCTTGAGGTTTTCCGGCGACGTTTCGAAAGCGGTAACACCCTGGCCATATTGAACGCTGTAGCCCTGTGCGCCGATGAAAACCTGCCTCTGCCGACGTGGCTCGCCACAGCCTACCAATCGGCTCTGCAAGCCTTTTTGCAACCTGGCGGCCCGCTTTCGCTCGACGCTGTTTTCCAAAGCCCCAACCTGCCTTCAGACACCCCCAAAAAGGCGGCGGGCGCGAGGCTGGATTGGCAGCTTGCAGGTGATTTATGGCTGGCCGCCAACGACATCGCGGCGTCTGACGATACCCTGCGGTCGCTTGATGCAGTGATCGATGCTGTGCTGTCCCTGGGCAATTACGGGGTGGGCAAGACTAAGGCCCGCGAACTGATACTGATGATTGAAAACAATCAGCACGAGCAATTGGTACACCAGCCAAGTAAACACCTTTCGCGCTTTCTAGAGAAACGGCGAAAACGCTAGTTTGCATTCGCGACCTTTCGGACACTGACCGGGACCCCTAACCCGTTAACCCGAAAGGAAACACTGCGATGCAAGCAAATCCGAGCAAGACGGCGCAACCCGAGCGCCTGTTACGCCTTCCCGACGTTGAGGCCATGACCGGCCTTCGCAAGTCGTCAATTTACGAAATGATGGGCCGCACCCCCCCGGCCTTCCCCCAAGCGATCAAACTTTCACGGCGCGCGGTTTGCTGGTCTCAGTCGTCAATCCAGCAATTCATTTCTGAGCGCATCAAGGCAGGCGGCAGCCGTGATTGACGCCCTGATATCCGGCCGCCTACGCGGCACCCCCAGCGTGCGCACTAGCAGCAACGGCGCACCTTATGCGCTCTTCCGGCTGTCGGCTGCTGACAAGACCGGCGCAACCCTGTTTTGCAGTTGCATCGCGTTTTCAGCAACGGCTATCGAGGCAGTCCAACGTCTGACCGATGGCGACAGCATCGCAGTTTCGGGCGAGATTGCCATATCGACCTGGAGCGCCAGCGACGGCAGCCCACGTCACGGGCTGGACGTGACGGCGCACCAAGTGCTTACCCCCTACCAAGTGACCCGCAAGCGCAAGACCGCCGACGCCCCGCAAGCCGACGCGACCGAGGCAGGCCAGTGAACCAGCGCGAAATCCTGTTGGCTTATCTGCGGAAGCACGGGCGGACAAGTTGCGCAGACCTGGAGCGGTATTGCGACGTTCGCAGCGTCACCACCCGGATGACCGAGTTAATCCGCAAGGGGGAGCCAATCGAGAAATCGAGAGAGCTTGAACCTGACTCACGGGGCAAGGTCCGGGCAGTCACTTATTACGCGCTGGCGGGTGTATCTCCGCAGCGCGATCTTTTCCAAGCTCCATGAAAACCAACATCACGCCCGAGCTGGTGCGCGACACCTTGGGCTATATCCCCGCGAATCTATCCCGCGACGATTGGGCACGCATTCTCGCTGCGATCAAAAGTGAGTTTCCAGACGACGCGGGCTTTAAGCTGGCCGACGACTGGAGCCGGTCCAGTGAGGGGTACGACGCCAAGGCTACGCGAGACACGTGGAAGAGTCTCAAGGCCAGCGGCGGCGTGACGATAGGCACGCTGTTCTTTGAAGCCAAGGCCCGAGGCTTCGACCTGGCCGCCTGGCACAAGGAACACGACGAAAAAGAGCCAAAGCAAACCCCTGAGCAAAGGCGCGAAGCCGACGAACGGCGCACCAGGGAACAAGCCGAAGCACGGCAACGCGAACAAGCCCGCACCGAAGCCGCCCACGCCCGCGCAGCGGCCGAAGCGGAGGCGCTGTGGGCGAAGGCCAGCGACCAGGGCGAAAGCGCATACCTGGACCGCAAGGGTGTTGGGGCCTACGGCGTGCGCTTTGGTGCTGACGGCTGGTTGCTAGTGCCCATGCGCGACGCGGCGGGCAAGCTGTGGAACCTGCAACGCATCGCACCCGTGAAGCCCGCGGACGGCAGCCCCGACAAACTGTTTTTGAAGGGCGGCCGAAAGACCGGATTGATGCACTGGTGCGGCGACCCCGGCACCGATCCGGCCGGGCCTGCTGTGGTGCTGGTGGGCGAAGGATTCGCAACCTGCGCAAGCCTGTTTGGAGCCACCGGCTACCCGACCGCCTGCGCGTTTGATGCCGGAAATTTGGCGCATGCGGTAAAGGCCCTGCGCAAGCTGTACCCGGCCGCCTTGATCGTGGTTTGTGGCGATGATGACCGCGCCACCGAAGCCCGCACCGGCCGAAACCCCGGCCGCGAAAAGGCCGAAGCGGCGGCGCGTGCGGTGCGGGGCCTGGCTGTGTTCCCCGCGCCCCTTCCTGAAAATGGATCTGATTTCAACGACCTGCACCAAGCATCCGGCCTTGGTGCCGTGCGGGAAGTGATCGAGGCCGCGATTCAGGCGCACCAGGCCAGCGCATCGGCCGCCCACGCCGCGCAAGGCGACCGGCAGGGCAACCCTAGCCGCGCCCCGCGCCACGCGACCCACGGGGGCAGCGACGATGCCCACGACACCGGCCGCGCCTTTGACCGCTTCCATATTGACCGTGAAGGCGTCTGGTTCACCCCGCCCGGCGATGATGGCGGGATGCCGCGCAAGGTGTGCGGGCCGTTGCGCGTCACGGGACTGGCCCGCGATGGCAGCGATAACCAGGCGGCGCTGTTGCTGGAGTTCGATACGCCCTACCGGGCCGGGCGGCGCTGGCTGATGCCGCTATCCATGCTGGCAGGCGATGGGGCCGCGTTTCGATCCGCGCTGCTGAGTCAAGGATTCATGACCCCGACCGATGCGAAGCGCCGGGGATGGTTGACGGAATACCTGCAAAGCCGCGCCCCTGCCGAGCTGGTGCGGCATGTTCCCCGTGTCGGCTGGCATGGCCGGTGCTACGTGTTGCCCGAGGAAACGCTAGGCACAAACCCGAGCGGCGAGCGTGTGATTTTTCACAGCGAGGCAGGCATTGAAGCCCGCTTCAGTCAACGCGGAACGCTGGAAAAGTGGATACAAGACCAAGCCCGCCTGTGCATTGGGAACACCCGGTTTGCGTTTGCCGTTTCGACCGCCTTTGCCGGGCCTTTGTTGCCCTGGGCATCGGGCACCACGGGCGGCGGTTTTCAGTTCACCGGCCCGACCAGTATCGGCAAAACGACCGGCTTCCTGATTGCTGCGAGCGTTTGGGGGAAAGGCACAGAAAACGACCCCGAAAGCTACATCCAGAAATGGAGGGGAACATCGAATGGCTTCGAGTATTTGGGAGAGCAACACAACGACGGGACGCTGATCCTTGACGAGATGGCCCAGATTGACGCGGCAGAGGTTGGGCAGGTGCTTTACATGCTTGCCGATGGTGCGGGGAAAAGCCGGGCGAAGGCAGGCGGCGGGCTGCGACAGCGACCGACCTGGGGCACGCTTATTTTGAGCAGTGGCGAGGTGTCGGCAGAGCAACATATGCGCACGGCGGGCAGGGCCATGCGGGGCGGGCAGGAGGTCAGGCTGATCCCGATCCCGGCCGAAGTGTTGCCGGGCTCTGCGGCTGAAACGTTCCACGAGTTTGACGGCGGGCATGAGCTGTCCGGCTGGGTGAAACAACACGCGGCGCGGTGCTATGGCACGGCAGGGCGTGCCTGGCTTGAATATCTGGTGAGCCATACCGAGGGCCTGGCGGCGACGCTGCGCGAGCGTATGAACGCGGTAGAGGCGCAAATCGTGCCCGAGAGCGCAGCCGGGCAAGTCCAACGCGGCGGGCGGCGCTTTGCGCTGGTGGCTGTGGCTGGCGAGCTGGCGACCGAAGCGGGCTTGACCGGATGGCCAGCCGGTGAAGCCACGCGGGCCGCCCGTGCATGTTTCGAGGCGTGGATTCAATCGCGGGGCGGGTCCGGCAGTAGCGAAGTGACCGCCATGCTGCGACAGGTGCGGCGCTTCCTCGAAACCCACGGTGAAGGCCGCTTCAGCATGTGGCACCGTGCCGCAGACGACCACAGCCCAAAAACTCTACAACGTGCTGGCGTGCGGCGCATGTTGAACGCGGACGGCGAACCGATCAAGACCAATAGCCAGCACGGCACAGAGTACGGCGACCGGATGCCCGCGGCCTTGGGTGAAGGCGTGAGCTTTGAATACTTTGTCCTGAGCGAAACATTCAAGGGCGAGGTGTGTCAGGGCTTCGATCCGGCGGCGGTGTGCCGCGTGCTGCTGGAACATGGGTGTCTGGTCACAAAGGAAGCAGGCCGATTCAACGTCATTGAACGGCTGCCTGGCTTGGGTGTGGTTCGCTGCTATCGAATCCCGCCCCGGATTTTTGAGCTTGACCTATGACCAGTGGCATTGACTTGCTATTGCGCCTGGCGTGCGGCGAGCCTGTGACGCAGGCGGACGCCTTGAGCGTCCTTCACCGGGACATTGACCGGGCCGACGTGCAACGCCTTGACCGGGTTGCAAGGCGCAAGGCGCGTGACGCGGCGTTGCTGGAATGCGCCCGTGTGCTGGCCGCTGACGATCCCGGACCGTGGACCGTGGCCGAACGCCTGGAGGCCGCGATCAAGCGATTCGAAGGCCGCGTGTGGCCGCGCCTGCGGGCCGGTATGCCGTGCGATCTTGGGCCGTGTGACGCAGCCCTTTTTCGCGCATTTTTGAGCGGCGGCGGGCGCATCCCGAGAACGCAACGCAGGTTGTACGACCTGCTGACGTTTTGAACGCGAAATTTCAGTGGCGAAAGCCGACCATCTAACCCCAATTCTTGAAAGGCATTCACCATGATCCCCACTGAATTCAATTCCCGCGAAGTCATGAGCGCGGCCCCCGATGCGATTGCAATGGGCTCCGGCGCCAGCGTCAACCGGCCGCACCCGCTGGCCAGTGAATTGACACTGCGAAAAATCGCCTACGCCTGCGGTGTCGCAGTGAGAAAGCCGCAGCCCTATGACACTGAGATGTCGATAGCCGCATCGGGCATGGGCTCCCCTGAGTTTTCCCGCCTGATGGCCAATGGCGTGTCGGCGGTCACGATTCAGTCCTATCGTGGGCAGTCCGAACACCTTGCCATCGCATCGCTTTTTGATGTGCTCAACTTCTACCCGAGCGCGATCCCCGCGCTGGATTCTGATTTTGCGCTTGAGCCGCTGGCTGAGAATGCCGAAATCAAGCAAGGCTTGGTGACGATGGCGAGTGGCGCTCGCGGTGTTACGCTGACCAGCTACGCCCGCGCAATCACGGTTGCCCGCGAGGACATCATCAATGACAACCAGGGGGCGATTGGCCGCGTCTTTGCCGAGCTGGGCGCAAGTGCCGGGCGCATCGAATCCCGCTTGATGGCCAATGCACTCGAAGCGAATCCGGTGCTTGATGATGGGGCTGCCACCTTCGACGCGAGCTACTCGAACGTTGTTACGGAGTCGTTCGGCTGGGGGGCATTGGTTTCGGCGACAACCTTGCTTCGCACCCAGCCAACGCAGGCCGGGCAGCGTGCCGACCTGAAGGCGAAATTCCTTGTTGTCGCGCCTGAACTGGAGGTGCCTGCGCAAAGCGCAGTGACCAATGCGGGCCTTGACATCAAGGTTCTATCGCTCGCGAATCTGCCTACCGGCCGTTGGTATCTGCTGGCAGATCCGATGGTTTGCCCTGTGGTGGGCGTGTTGCGCCTTGCTGGCGCAAAGAACCCGGTTCGCGTTGAGCAGGCCAAACGGCCCTTGCACGTCGATGGGGCATGCGTCAAGGTGACGGCCGATCTTGGCGTGTGCCTGTTGCGGCGCACCGGCATCGTTCGCGGCGGCGCTTGAACATGAATTTGAAAGCCCAAGCGGGCGCCGCGTCTGACGGGCGGCTGACCGAGCAGACACGACCGATGGCGGACGCGACTTTCTCCAGTCGCTGCGAGTCGGTCAACCCTTTTGAGTACCCGCGCACCGCTGTGCTGAAGCGGGCTTGGGGCTGGCAGGGCTACCACCTGCCGCACGGCCCGAACCTGGGCCGCATGGCATTCCACGAAGCGGGGCATGTTGTCGCGCTGGAGTGGCTTGGCATCGGGGCGAAGTTGGCGACGGCGACCCAATCCGGGGGGCTTACCCACTTGCCCGCCATGCCGACCGAACCGCCTACGGCACCCGACCCAACGGGCGAACTGACGGCCACGGGGGCGGCAGTGTTTCATGCCGGTGTCATGGCCGAGCTGTTGCACGCGGGGGCCAAGTGGGCGGGGCCGATCTTTCGTCCAATGACCGATGACTACCGCAGGGCGGAGGCGTTTCTATCCCCTGAATTCGGCAGCCATTCCAGCGGAGCCCATGCGTTCGCTCAATTGGTGGCGCTGCACATCCTGGCAGAGCGGTGGCACCGGGTGACGCACGTCGCCCAATGCCTGATCGAGCGCGGCGAGTGGCAGCCCGGCGAAGCAGATACCTTCAGCTAGACCCTTGGGTCACGACCGGCCGCAAGGCCGCGACCTGCCTGGCCACGGGGCAGCCATTAAACCGCGGAAGCCTTTGATCCTGTGTGGTGGGTTGATTCAGTCAAAGGCGGAAAGGCCCGGCAGTGTCCGGGCCTTCTTCTTTCCAGCCGTGCCCGACCCTGACCGTGGCCTGAGCTGGCACCAGCCGTGCCCGACCCTGACCGTGGCCCGAGCTGGCACCAGCCGTGCCCGACCCTGACCGTGGCCTGAGCTGGCACCGGCCGTGCCCGACCCTGACCGTGGCCTGAGCTGGCACCGGCCGTGCCCGACCCTGACCGTGGCCCGAGCTGGCACCGGCCGTGCCCGACCCTGACCGTGGCCCGAGCTGGCACCAGCCGTGCCCGACCCTGACCGTGGCCTGAGCTGGCACCAGCCGTGCCCGACCCTGACTGTGGCCTGAGCTGGCACCAGCCGTGCCTGGCCCTGACCGTGGCCTGAGCTGGCACCAGCCGTGCCCGACCCTGAACGTGGCCTGAGCTGGCAATGGCTATACCGGCGTGCTGTAGGGGCGTGATCCTGAGCCGCCGATGTTGTTCCCGATGGCCCAAAGATCATTTTTTGCCGTAGGACCGTTGGGCCGCCTGTGGGCGGCTGGCGAGGAGTTCTTTCCGCGCTGCAAATGGCGAGGCCCTGCGCACCAGGTAAGGGGTGGGCGGTCGTGGCGTTCCTGGGTGTGGTCGGATTGCTCCTCTATGGACGCCAATGAACGATAGTGTTACCGGTGTTACCGGCTAATTTGAGACTGTTACCGGTCCTGCCGGTAACAGATTTCTTCAATGCTGACAATGGGTTACGTGACTTTCAAGGGGTTGTTACCGGTGTTACCTACAAAATGAAGCGGGAGCCGGAAGCCGACAGACAGGGAGCCGGCAATTGGGTGGCCCGTGATCCACTCCCCGCACGGTTGACCGTTGGCCCGGCTGGACCGTCAAGGTACTCCCTGGGGTGACGCCGCGAGGGTGAATTGGCCGACGCTCTCGGGCTAATTTCCGGCACTGCCTAGGGGGGTGATATTCGGTATGTGTTGCCGGATGGCCACGGTTCAGAGTTGGCGACCTTGATCCAACGGCGTAGCGACTCGGCTAGCCAGCTATCGGGGCTGTGATCTGGTCGGGAGGGCGAAAAGGTTTGCGGTCCGGCGACTCGGATAGACAGGATTCCTTTTTTTTCACGTGCGCTGGTTTTTGGGGAGTGCCCCGTCTGAATGATGCTGCACATTGCCCCCGGCCCGGTCGGTTGCGACCAGGCGCAACGCCTGGCGGGCAGTCCCCCTGGCGCAGTAACTCACGGGCGAAAACGTACGGCTTTCTTGAGTTGCTGCGGTTGTTACTGCACAATTGGCCGGAAGGTAACGGAAGTTACCGCACTAATACGCACTATCAATCGAAACAAGTAAAGCCGCGAGACGCCACGTAACACGTTGATTCATATGGACTTTCTATCCACAATGGACTGCAACGGACGTAAAAAAACCAACCGGGTGAGGGTTGGTTTTTTAGGGTTTGGTGGCCTGGGACGGAATCGAACCATCGACACGCGGATTTTCAAGACAAGGCACAGCGGGGTCTCGGGGGTGCGTAAGCCGAAGAAACGTAACGAGTTTTGCCCTGTCTGCCGGGTCTGGTGGGGACGTTACCGAACCTGTTCCCGAACCCCACCGAGCCGCCGGGATGCATCGCCATAGGTTTTCTCTATGTGGATCAACGCAATAGCGGGGGTGGGCACCGAACTTCACCGATCGGGTCGCATGGCGGGTTCCTGCTGGCGGTCCTGGGGTGCCGTGTGGCTCAAGAACTACTGTCCCTACGGGCGCGCGCCATGGTGTGCTTCATGGCGCTCATCGTCTATAGGGTCATGCGTCAGCGACTGGCGTTGGCCAAGAGTGATCTGACGCCGGAGAAGGCGCTGGCGCAGCTCAGAAGAATCCAGCGTCACAGCGTGCGAATCAACCAGGCCGAGCCCATCACGGGGATCTCAACGATTAACGATATCCAGGCCCTGGTGCTGCAGACGCTGAACATCAAGAAACCGACAAATGACGCACAGTTGACCCTGTTGTAGTGGCAAATTTGAACGCTGGTCTATATGAATCAATAACTTGCGTCACTTGGTGTCGAACTCGGGTGCATCCGGCCCTGACCCGATCCGGGTCCGCGCCGAAGGTTCACGGCAAGCCCTGTGTTTGCCCCTGAAACGGCGGGATATATCGATGGCGCGGCGCGAGCGGAGCCAGGCCGACTATATTCTGGGCTTCAAAAAATGGAGCATTGAAATGCAATTTGTAGTGCGTGCCCTGACGGCATTGGTACTGACTCTGCTGTTCGCAGCGTCGGCCTGGGCTCAGTCGGCACCGGCTTCAAAGCCGGCAGGGGGCGAGGCGCAGGGCGATGACGTCACGCTGGTCATTTTCAACCGGCCGGTGATGGTGTTTCGGACAAGCCTTCTGGGCGCAACGCCCAAGGCGAGGGCCGAAAGGGCGCGTTTCTCGATCAATGAAACCCTGCGCCAAGGCGGCAAGCTCGCCGTGACGGTGAAAAGCAACCCTGAGGGGCAATTGGTGTTGATCGATGACCAACTGGCCTTCGTGGTCACGGCTGGTGATGTCGATTCTCTTGGGCAGGAGGATTTGAAGGCGGCCGCCAGCAAAGCCGCGCGTCAGCTGGAGACGATCATTGCTGAAACCCGCGAGGCCCGGGATCTGCACTCGATGCTGAAGGCGCTGGGGATCGCGACGATTGCAACGCTCGTCTTTGCACTGATGGTCTGGGCTGTTGTGCGGCTGCGCGTCTGGGTCGACAAACTCCTGCTCGCGAGCGTCGAGACCAAGGTCAGCAACATCAAGATCGGCGACACCCAGATTGTCGAACGGCAGCAACTCGTGCCCTTTCTGCAGCGACTCGTGATCGCAATCCGCTGGTTTTTGATTCTGTTGTTGAGCTATGAGTGGCTGAGCATTGTGCTCTCGTCCTTTCCCTACACCCGCTCCTGGGGTGAGCGGCTGAACGATTACCTGTTCGACATCATCGGTGGGATTCTGCAGAGCATGGTCGGGGCTGTTCCTGGCCTTGGTGTCGCGCTGGCCATCTTCATGGTGGCACGCGTCTTTATCGGAATTCTGAGCCGTCTGTTCGAACGCATGATGCACGCGGGTACCACGATCAGCTGGCTCAGCCCCCAGACCATGCCCACGTCGCGGCGCCTGTTCAGTGTCGGCATCTGGCTGTTCGCGGTCGCCATGGCCTATCCCTATCTTCCAGGTGCCGATACCGACGCCTTCAAGGGGCTTTCTGTGCTGCTGGGCCTGATGATCTCGCTCGGCGCGTCCAGCATCGTCGGCCAGGGCGCAGCCGGCCTGATCGTGACCTATACCGGTACGATTCGAGTGGGTGAATACGTCCGGATTGGCGATCACGAAGGCACGGTGGTGAAGCTGGGGATTTTCACCACGACCGTACGGACCGGCCTGGGTGAAGAACTGACCATGCCCAATTCGATGATCACCGGCGCGGTTACTAAAAACTATTCGCGCACGGTTCAGGGCGCGGGCTATATCGTCGATACCACGGTCACCATCGGCTACGACACGCCCTGGCGCCAGGTTGAGGCGATGTTGATTGAGGCGGCGAAGCGGACACCCGGGATTCTCAAGGTCCCCGCGCCTGTCGTCTTCCAGACGGCACTCTCAGACTATTACCCGGAGTACCGTCTGGTGGCCCAGGCCGTTCCCACCCGGCCGCGGCCGCGCGCCGAAGTGCTGAACATGCTGCACGCCAACATCCAGGACGTCTTCAACGAGCACGGCGTGCAGATCATGTCGCCGCACTACATGGGCGATCCAGTTGACGCCAAGTTGGTCAAGCCTGACAACTGGTATCCGGCACCTGCCAAGCGGGATTCATGAAAATTTGACATTTTCCCAGGGCCCCCTCAAATTCCAAGTGCAACACCCCATTTCAGAACTGGAGGTTCAGCATGAAGGAAGATCGGAAATACGAAC
>NZ_JAKJEW010000045.1:0-24172 GCF_022705245.1 Candidatus Skiveiella danica
GGCGGTGGCGCTGGCGACACCGCAACAACCGATCAAGCAAGTCGTGGTGCAGACCGAGCCAGCCGCCACGG
The DNA here is from genome assembly GCF_022705245.1 of Candidatus Skiveiella danica. Classification (NCBI taxonomy): domain Bacteria; kingdom Pseudomonadati; phylum Pseudomonadota; class Betaproteobacteria; order Burkholderiales; family Comamonadaceae; genus Candidatus Skiveiella; species Candidatus Skiveiella danica. Next base: position 72 of record NZ_JAKJEW010000045.1, read on the forward strand.
GCGAGGGCGTGCCTGCAGTGGCACCGCTGGGCCACGCGATCCCACCCACGCCCGAACCTGCGCCACCCAAGCGCGCACCGGCACACTACCTGTGGGCGGTGTTGATCGCCCGTATTTACGAAGTGTTCCCGCTGCTGTGCCCAATCTGCGGTGGTCAGATGCGCCTGATCGCGTTCATTACCGAGGGCACGCAGATCAGGCGGATTCTGGATCACATCGGCGTCGACTCAGAACCTCCGCAAATTTCCCCGGCACGCGGACCGCCGTTGTGGGATGACTGCGATGCGCATGTCGGTGAGGGTATCGAAGTCGAGCCAGACTGGGATCTGGCGGCACAACCCGCACCCGACTACGAAGTGGACCAGCGCGTCAATTGGTAACTGAGCAAGACGGCGGCATCAATCGCTGCGGGGAGTCGCTGCGTGCGCGCCAGCCCAAAATGCGTATAGCTTCCCAAGCTCTCGCGATTGAGCGACAAGCGAGCGCTCAATCTGCCTTGGTCTGCCTTGGCCGACGTGTTTCGAAGCCAAAGACTCGTGCCATACTTGGCCTCATGCGGTTGAATTTCCTATCCGTGGCAACATCCTCTGGACGCCCACCGACCGCCCCGGTGGCGGGCCGCACTTCGTGGACCTGGATGACGCGCGCATGGGCCCGGCGGTGCAGGACCTGTGGATGCTGCTGTCCGGCGACCGCCGCCAGCGTACCGTGCAGCTCAGCGGCCTGCTGGACGGCTACGAGCAGTTTCGAACCTTCGACCGGCGCGAACTGGCGTTGATCGAGCCCTTGCGCACCCTGCGCCTGATCCACTACAGCGCCTGGCTCGCGCGCCGCTGGAACGACCCGATCTTCCCGGTGAACTTCCCTTGGTTTGGCAGCAGCGACTACTGGCGCGGCCAGGTCGATACGCTGCACGAACAGATCGAGGCCATGCAGGAGCAGCCGCTGGACTGCGGGTGACCTGTGGGCGGGGGCAGGCACCCCACTTCCGGCCGGGCAGAATACGCGACCCTTCACGTGACCCGAGCGCCAACGGGAAGAAGGGTTCAACCTGTCGCATGAGTTTCAGATGATCCGAATCGGGTGTCTTGCCTTTGCGGTGTGGGCCATACATCCGTGGACCAACCCTCAAGGCTATGAGGCGGTTGCCTGGCCTGCGCGCCAGGCTATTCCCGCGCTGGCCGTTATGGATCTCGATGGCAAGGCCCGGGCGCATCGTACCGAGAAAGGCGCTCTGCGCTGGCGCCAGCAATGGGTGCCCTACGCGCAGATCTCCGACCACCTGAAGCGCGCCGTGATCGCCTCGGAAGACGGCGACTTCATCAACCACGACGGCGTGGAATGGGAAGCCATCGAGAAAGCCTGGCAGAAGAACACGCAGGCCGAAGAACTGGCCGCCAAACGCGCCGCCAGGACCCCACCCGGCAAACCCGCCCCGGCGGCAAAGGCCCCGAAGATCGTCGGCGGCTCCACCATCACCCAGCAGCTCGCCAAAAACCTGCTGCTGTCGGGCGAGCGCACCCTGCTGCGCAAGGGCCAGGAATTCGTGCTGACGATGGCGCTGGAGCTGCTGCTGTCCAAGCAGCGCATCCTGGAGATCTACCTGAACCACGTCGAATGGGGCGAAGGCGTGTTCGGCGCGGAGGCGGCGGCCCAGCACTACTACCGCAAGCCGGCGTCCAGACTCAGCGCCTACGAGGCCCCCCGCCTGGCCGTGATGCTGCCTCGCCCGAAGTATTTCGAGAAAGTGCCGAATTCAGGCTACCTGAGCAGCCGTGCCGGCACCATCGTGGCGCGCATGGGGGATGCTGTGTTGCCGTGAGGGCCACGCGGTGCGCAGCACCGTTGATTTTCCTGCCTCCGTAACTTAGAGTTCAAACATTCAGTGCTGACTGACAATCTGTCAACTCCATGAAGCCCTCCGAAGCCTTGAAACTCCACCGTGACGCCATTCGCCGGATCGTTGAAAACAACCATGCAGCCAATCCGCGGGTGTTCGGCTCCGTCATCCACGGTAACGACACCGAAGGCAGCGACCTGGACATCCTGGTTGATGAAATCGATGGACGGACGACACTGGTCAGCCTGGCCAGGATACAGACTGCCATTCAGGCACTGACAGGCATCAAGGCCGACGTTCTGACGCCGCTTGATTTGCATGAACGGTTCCGTACGCAAGTCGTTTCCGAAGCTCAACCCGTATGACCGACAAGACCCGACGGATCGCCGATTGGGTTAAAGACATTCGCGAAACCATCGGAAACATTCGCTCTGACATGGGCACGCTGACCAAGTCCGAGTTCCGGGAAGACGGAAAGTCGCAGCGCGCCGTCATCAAAGGCCTGACCGATACCGGCGAGGCGGCCAACAACATCATGAAACTGGCGCCGGGCTTGCGTCAAAGCAACCCTGATGCCTGGCAGCACCTTGTGGACGTCTATGCCATGCGGATCCGATTGACGCACACGTACCACCGGACCAACCCGAACATCGTCTTTGACACCGTGCTGAACGATCTCCCGGCATTGGAAAGCCAGTTGGACAACATCCGGACTGCCTTCGACGACTCTGAGTAACCACTCAAGAGGGCGCCGGCTCTGCCGAACATCGAGTGATCAGCCGCTGACTTTCAGGCCCAGAAAACGGCGAAACGCGGTCTTGATGCGGATGCCGATCAGGCCCCAGTAGCCCAGATCCTGCCGGCCATACAGATACGCCATGTAATCGCGGCTGGGCCACAGGCGCTGCCAGAGGTAGCGCGCACGCAGGCGCGCGGTGGGCTGGGCGAGGAAGGCCTGCAACTGCATGTAGCGCCAGTCGCGCAGGCGGGTGACGTCGAGCGACTCATGGCGTGCCGCCTCGCGCAGCGCGGTGGTCAGGTCGGCCGGCACGGCCACGAAGTCCGCGCCAAAGGTGGCCTGCGCCGCCTCGATCATGCCCAGGCAAACGCCGGCCAGCCCACGCTCCACGGCCAATTGCTGCAGGTGCTGCCAGTCGGTCTTTGTGAAGACCTTGGCAAACGCCGGAATGTCATACAACCACTTCAGCCGGATCTCTGCGCCGACAGCCAGTGTCGCCGCCCAGTGCATGCAGGCATGGATGAAGGCATGCGCCGGCCCCAGGCCCCGCGCGTTGGCGCCCAGGCGCGGCAAGGCGATGGACTCCGCCATCAACTCGTCAAACGTGAAGCGCTCGCTGAACAGGGGGGAATTGATCACGCGGCAATGCAGGTCGATCTCCACCCACACGCCCGGCGCGACCTCGCGGCGCAGCATCATTTCCAGCGCCACGAGGTCACCGGAGGGCTGGAACAGTTCGTAGCCGGATTCGCACAGGCGATGCGCCAACTGGTCTGCCGCATCGCGCGTGGCAACTAGCACGTCGATGTCGCCGCTGGCGCGCAGGGAAGGGTCGGGGTAGGCCCATTGGGCGATGGCCTGGCCTTTGAGGAGCAGGCCGGGGATGGCTGCCTGATCCATGACCGACAGAAGGTGGCGGGTTTCGCTTTCAATGAGCATGGAAGACAGGACTCCCTGCAGAGCAGCTGCCTTGAAAGACCTTACTACAAGTTCTCTGGATTTGTCGCGCCGGCTGCCAGCAGTTTCATCCGCAAGGAGCAATCTGGCGTATACCAGTGCCACCACCCCCTCGCGCTCAGCCTCCATCAGCAGTCCGCCAGGCTCCTGAGAGTCGGCAAAATCCTTGTCCAAGTTACCGCCGGAAATAACTGACGCAGGCCAATCAAGCGATGAGATCATTCGGTTTCCGCGAAACCCATCGCTTGCCGATCAAGCATTGAGAAAAGCCATCAACACTTTCTAGTATCGCCCCAGTTTCCGGGGCAAGCTGGACCTGAACGGGAACTTCAGCACATGTTGCCAACGTGGTTGGGAAAAAGACACACTCCGTCTTGAAAAAGGTCTTCTCGGCTAGCCTTCGTCCCTGTTTGGGTCAGGCTACCCACATTCCCGAACACGACAAGCCGGGGTGTCTGATAAGGCTGCCGAGCGTTGCCGTCAGAAACGGCGAACCCAATCGCACAATTGTTCTTGTCACTAGTCATCTGATTAATCTCCATTCAATATGCGTGTGGCGCCCGATTCTGATCTGGACCCTTGGTGGAGAAGTATAACTTAAGGATGAACAGCGGGGACTTGGTTTTGCACCCACACCAGCAACCTTAACGCGGCGGCCAGCCCGTTGACCGAACTATCTTCCGGCTGTTCGCATGCGGCTTTGAGCCGCGCGGCATCCAGCCATGCCACAGCGGGTGGTTGCAGTACGTCGGACTGGTCGATTTCCAGATGCCCGGCCAGAACCGCGCGATTGAAGGCCCAGCCGATATGACTCTTGTCGGTCCGCCAAGCGATGTTGTATGGGAGCAACGGTCGCATGGCCTCCCGCAAGACCCACTTTGCATGGCCGTCCCGGATTCGAAGCTTGACCGGCACCCAAGCCTGAAACTCGATCAGGTCTCGATCGGTAAACGGCGGCCGAGGCTCGACCCCGAAAAGGGATGCCACCCTATTGAAGCGTTCCAGGCCGGCGGTGATGTAGGGGGCAGCCATGCAGCTCAGCGCTTCGCCGGATTGGTGCCAGTGGTTGCTATTCGTGAGCGTGCTCCGGTAGCGTCTGTAGCGCTCGCGCATGTTCACCCGGCGCAAGAGTTCCACACTGGCAATACTGGTGGCCGTCAGCGCGCGGTATTCAGTGGCTTCCTTCCATTGGTCGCGAAGGGAGTGCATGGCCGTTGGCGCGAGGCAGCCGATCATGGTTCGAAGTGCAGGCCATCGCGGGTTCTTGACGCCCTGCGAAGTCCATTGTTCCAGCGCCGCACGCCAGGACTCCGATAAACGCCATTGCCGGAACAGGCGCCTGGCAGGATATCCGGTGACGAACAGGTTGTCAGCCGGCACGCCGTCCATCAGGCTCACAATGCCTTGCGAAGAGGCTGCCCGATATAGACAGGAGGCCAGCGTGATACTGCCGTCAAAAGGCTCGCAGCAGATTTCCCACCATTCGCTCGCTTTCGCGTCGTGCATGGATGCCAGATCGACAAATGTGGCTCTGCAATGACGCTGCGACAGCATGGCGTGGATGCTGGTGGTCTCAGCGCAATCCGGATTGCCGGTGTTGGTGGCCGAGAACACCGGGAACGGCGGTCGACCCTCGGCGTTGTAGGCTTTGCTCGCCAGAGCCACTACAGAAGACGAGTCAAGGCCCCCGCTAAGCATCGAGCCCACTGGCCTATGGCTGCGAAGCCGGCGCTTAACAGCGCGGTCAAGCTGTTCTCTCTGAGCCTCGACCCATTCTTCGGTACTCCGTGGCAGGCCAACCGGTCGATCACCTACAGGCCACCAGTAGCGCTGCTGCTGAATTCCTCCGGTGCTTTTGACAAGTAACCAGCTGGCGGGTGGGAGTTTTTGTACCGCTCGGTAGAACGTGGTGGTCAGGTCGATGCCTTCGGTTTCGCCGAACAGCGCATCGGCGATACGGCCCTCGTCCATCTGTGCTGGAACGTCACCTTGCGCCAGTACCGCTTCCACGGTGGAGCCGAAAACGAAACGTTTGCCGGCGACGAAGTGGAAAACGAAGGGGCGAACACCCATGGGGTCGCGCGCAGCATACAGCGTTTGCTGTCGGGGGTTCCAGATTGCGAAGGCGAAGTCTCCACGCAGCCGGTCAGCGCACTGTGTGCCCCAACGCTGCCAGGCCGCATGAAGAAGTTCGCCATCGCCAACATCGTTGGCGGGGCGGATGATGCCAAGTTCGCGCAAAAGCTTTGGCCGATCATCCAACCGGCTGTCGGAAACCACTACGCAGCCGCTGCCTGGATGAATCCAAGGCTGGGTTTCGACGTTAGCTTCAGGGGTAGTGGCCAGCAATGCCTGAGCGAAGCCAGTGTTGCCATCGCAGTGCATGGTCTGGCGATCGGGGCCGCGACGCCCCAGCTTGCCCAGCATGCGCGCCACACCGCTGGCCGGAACAGGTTCGCCGTCGAACTGGATGAGACCGGCGATTCCGCTCATGGCGTGCTGGTCCGGCGCTTCACGCCAGGCTGACCAGTCCCTTGGCGCGCAGTTCTTCCGTCAGCCGCAGGATGTCCCCCTCCAGCGCCTCGCGCGTCACTTCGTACTCGTCCAGTATCGTGTCGCAGACGGCGGCCAGCGGCTGCCCCTCACTCATGAGTTGCCACATGCGCGCGCCCACCGGGTCCAGCCCGTAATAGGTGCCGCTGGCCAGGTCCAGGATGACGGTCTCGTCGCCCACGGTGCGGGCCATGACTTGCGTGGGGATCGATACTTTGTCAGACAGGTTCATGTCGCAATGATTTCATGTTTTGCCAAGGCGTGCTCGACGATGGCCTTGCGCACTACAGGCAGCGCGCTGTAGTCACGCGGATAGTCCAGCCGGAAGTAGATCGGCAGTTCCGCCAGCCGGGTGAGGTCGTCGAAATGTCGCATCAGCATGTCGCGTGCCTCGATATCCAGCAGAAAGGAGTGTTTGACGAGTTCGATCAGCGCCTGGGCGGGGCGCAGGGCTTCAATCGTCGGCGTCTCGACAACTCCATCGCCCAGAAAGAATAGGCGGTGCAATGGCCGGGCTTCTTGACAAAACGCAATTTCCGGGCCTGCCAGAAATCTGGACTTGGATGTGAAACTCACGGCCGGTGCCACCGCAGAACTGTTGCTGATCAGCGCATCCTGGCTGTCTTGCCACAGGCGGATCGACGGGTGGCTGGGGACGATCATGCAGCGGCCGTCCACCCATTCCAGCAGAAGGCCGTCATCCGTCAGGAAGCGCGTGCCCTCCGTGGCAAAGCTGGCCGCCAGCGTGGATTTGCCGCGGCCCGACTCGCCGAGAAACGCGACACCCTGCCCTCCGATATCCACCGCACTGCCGTGCAGCACCAGCTTGCCCTGGCGGCTCAGCGCCAGCGGCAGGACCTGGTTCAGGTACAGGTGCTCGACCGTGGGCGAAGTCACGCCGGGCGCCGGGAAGCCCAGCACGGTGGCACCGTCGGCAGACACCTCGAAATCCGCCAAATCGGGGAAGCGAAGTAAATACCCACCACCCTGGCGGTAAAACTGCGTCCACAAGGTGCCATCGGGGAAGGACCATTGGTGAAATGGAGCGTCCTGAATAGTCACCAGCGGACGCGCTGGTTGTTCCGAGTAGTGGACTGTCAATCAGTGCTCCCCGTCAGCACGGCGGCCACAAATCGGGTGATTTCAGTGGACGACGGGAACAGCGCTGGATGCTCGCGCAGCACGGCCTCCTGAATCTGGCCGACGCTGCGCTGCCCGTCGCAATAGCTCAGCACCAGCGCCCGGGCGCGCGCGGCGCGGCTGAGTTGCGGCACGTGGTCGGGGCGGGTCCTGTTGAGTTGCTCATGCATCAGCAGGTCGCCGAGCCAGGTGGAGTGGCTGAACTTGCGGCCCGATGCCGGGTGGCGCACGTCCCAGGCGATCAGGCGGTCGGCCGGGCGCGCCATGACAGTGGCGCTGACGAGTTCACCCGCCTTCACTGCAAGCGGGCCGTCGATCGGCAAAAAGGCCTGGGAACGCTTGATGGCCTGGGCGGACAGGGGGGAGTTGGTCATCCAGACATTCTCGGCCAGCTCGCACTCGAACCAGCCGGCCAGGCCGTGCATCACACCGTCGCGCGCCACGGTCAACTCAGCCGTCCACGAGAAAAATTCCGGGTTGTCGGCCCGCAGGTCGATGCAGCCCAACTCCGTCGGGCCGGCCAGCACTTCATCGGCCTGCAAATTGACCGCGTACTTGGTGTTGATACCCTGCTGGCGCAGCCAGTGAAATTGACCTGGGATGCCCGGCGCCGCCCAACCTTCCGCCAGTTGATGGCATTTTTCGGATTCCACGGCGCCCAGTTGCAACCGGAGTCGGCCGGGGATCAAACGACCGCCGGGCTTGAGAAAGCGGCGGCGGGCGTCGGCCAAGGTCTCGATCAGGCCGTAGTCAAAGCCGAAGTAACCAACGTGGTCGCAAATGAGGACGTCCACCGACTCGGGCAGTTCCGCCTGAAAAGATGTGCCGTGGATGAAGTTTGCTTTGTCGCCCCAGCCCGCCTTTGTGAGCGACTGGCGGGCGATTTCAATGGCGGCGGTCGAATCAATCGCGTCAATGTGCCCGGCACCGGCCTGCAGGCACAACAGGCCGAGCACCGCGGAACCACAACCGACGTCGGCGACGCGGTCGCCGGGCCGCAGGGTTTGTGCAATGGCGGATCGGAACAGGTCGAGCCGGATGGCGTCGGCGACGTAACCGAGGTGCTCGTCGAGGAGGCTGCTCAAGATGTCACGCTGTCATTGGATTCAGAACGCCGCCTGAAGCTTGAGGTCGATGCCCGGCATGGCGTAATCAACCCGCTTGCAGCCGTCGGGGTGCAAGACGACGGTCTTGGTGCGAGCCAGATTGGTCTCGAGCGGTTTCAACACCGTATCTTTCGGGTCACGCATAGTTCTCCAAGCCTTCAAATACCGTTAGGTTTAAATTCAAAAAGTACCCATTTTCCGTCAGATCTGCATCTGCTGCACGGCCAGAAATGGGGGGGGGGCAGGTGCCGCTGGCAACAGACCTGCGGCATCGATTGGATGGATTGCCGGATTAGCGGATTTTGCCTCAAGGGAGCACTTTAGTGTTCAATCGACGACCCAGTTAGACCCAGTGGCGCGAAAACGTCACATAAGGCTCTGCTTTTTCCCTGCGCTGCAGCACCACACTCGACCGGGCGGCCGTCGACATGGAGAATGCCGACGATGCCGCTCATGGCGCCTGAAACGCGTCGAGCGGCACGATGTCGCCAAACGACGCAAACTGCGCACCCACGTCGGGCCGGTCGTTCACCGGCACTCCTTCACATTCGACCCAGGCATGGGCATCGAGCCTGCCTTGGTTCAGGCGCACGCCGATGCGCAGCTGACTCTCCACCCCCCGGCGGCGCAGCAGCCAGCCCAGCAGCAGCGAACGCGTGAGGCAGGTGCGCGGGCCCAGGGTGTAACGGGCGGCAATGTTGACAAGTTCGCCCAGGGCCTGGATGTCAGGCAGCGCCATGGCCGCGTTCGCCGTTGTTTTGCCGCGCTGGAGCCGCGCCTGAAAACGCGGCAGGCCGAAGACCCGCAGACCCAGCCAGAAAATCGGCATCCACGCCGCCGCCGCCAGCAGCGTGCGCCGATCAGGGCCGCTGAGAGCCCGGAACCGAGACAGACGGCGGGCCAGTCGGTTCATGGTGCCGGCGCACCTTCTGCGACGCTGGCCTGAACGTCCACCGCTGGCGCTGCGACTTCCAGGATTTGTCCGCTCTCCAGAAGCAACACCCGGTCCGCCAATGCCAAACTGGCGGGCCGATGCGTGATCAGGATGACGGTGCGGTGCGCCAGTGTGTCGTGGCAATCGGCAATGAAGGACTTCTCGCCCTCCGGGTCGAACATGGCGGTGGCTTCGTCCAGCACCAGGATTGGCGGGTCTTTCAGCAGCGCGCGGGCTAGGGCGATGCGCTGGCGCTGGCCGCCGGACAGACGGATCCCCTGGTCACCAATGATGCTTTCGTAGCCTTGCGGCAGGCGGGATATGAACCCGTGGGCCTGGGCGGCGCGGGCGGCGGCCTTCACCGCCCCGGGGGATGAATCGGGCAGGCCGTAGGCGATGTTGTCAAACACGCTGCCGTTGAACAGCAGCACGTGCTGCGGCACCACGCCGATCTGGCTGCGCAGGCTGGTCAGCGTGAGGCTGGCAATGTCGACGCCGTCGATCAGGATGCGGCCGCTGGCCGGCGCCATCAGCCGCATCAGCAGATGCGCCAGGGTGCTTTTGCCCGCGCCGTTGGGCCCGGTCAAGGCAACGGTTTCTCCAGCGCGAATGTGAAGGTCGACGCCGTCCAGTGTGGCAGGACGACCGGGGTAGACAAAACGGACCGCCTGGAACTCGATCTCGCCGCGCACAGCGGGCAGTGTCTGACTGTCCGTGGTCGCGGCCTCCGGGTGCTCCGCCAGCACCGCGCTCAGGCGCTCCAGCGCGCCGTGCGCCTGCCGCGTCTGGCCGTATACGTCGGCCAGGGCGCTCACCGGGCGGGTGAGCAGGGTCGCATAGAGCAGAAAACTGACAATTTCGGCGGGCGATCGTCCCGCCATGGGGCCGCTGAGCTGCCAGAGAATCAGCACCATGCCTGCAGCGGCCAGGAATTGCACGCCGGGCCCGAGCGCGGCGTAGACCAGGCGCTCCTGGTTGCTCAGGTGCAGGATGCTCTCGATCTTGCCGCGATAACGCGCCGACTCCAGCGTCTCGCGCGTGAAGGTCTTGATGGCCGGCAGCATGCTGAGGTTTTCCTCGGCAATGGCGACTGAATCAGCATGCGCCTGCTGCAACTGGCTGGACAGCGGGCGCAGGCGGCGCCCCAGCACCTTGAGCAGCATGTAAAAAAGGGGAATCATCAGCACCACCAGCAGCGTGAGGCGCGCGTCGATGCGCAACATCATCAGCGCGGCACCGGCCACGGTGAGCGCCAGTGGAACCACGCTGAGCAGCGTGCCGCTGATGTAGCTGGCCAGGCGCGCCACGTCGTTGGTCAGCAGCGCCAGGATCTCCCCGTGGCGGCGCTGCTGGAAATAGGCCAGCGGCAGCGCCTGCAGGTGGTCATACAACTGGGTGCGCAGGTCGGCAAGGATGTATTCCGCCGTGCGTCCGAGCAGCCAGCTGTTGGCAAACTTCAGCAATGCCTGCACGGCAAAAAGCACCAGCAGCGCCACCAGAAGCAGTCCGCCGGCTTGCGCCAGACCCGTGAGCAACTGCCCGGCGAACTGGCCCGCCAGCCAGGGCACGGCGAGTGCCACGCCGGTTTCCGCCAGCATGAGCAGCGCACACAGCGCCAGCGTGCCGCGCCAGGGCCATGCGAAACCGAGAATGAGCCGAAGATCCATTGATGTTGTGTCCCGCGGGGTGACCCGCCATGCCCGCGGCCACCCTGCCTGAATCCGCGTGCCGTATTTTCGTGTATTCGATGGACGGAGCGAGCATGGCCCCGGCTATCATCCCAGCCATGCGTGCCAAGTTGATGAGCCTCTTCCTGCTGGGCCTGATCCGGTTCCTGACAGGCGCGCAGGCTCGCTGGCATGGTTGCCCGCCCAAGGCCGAGCAGCGCATCTACTTCGCCAACCACCAGAGCCACGCCGACCTCGTGATGATCTGGGCAGCGTTGCCGCACGAACTGCGCGGCATCACGCGGCCCATTGCCGCCAAGGACTACTGGACCAAAACCCCCTTCAAGCAGTGGATCACCACGGCGGTGTTCAACGCGGTGTACGTGGAGCGCGAGCGAACCGGCGACGAAGACCCGCTGCAGCCCTTGTTCGACGCGCTGGAAAATGGCGACTCGCTGATCATCTTCCCCGAAGGTACGCGCGGCAACGCCGAGGAGCCGCAGCCGTTCAAGGCCGGGCTGTACAACCTGACCTGCAAGTTCCCCGAAGTGGTGCTGGTGCCGGCGTGGATCAACAACGTGCAGCGCGTGATGCCCAAGGGCGAGGTGGTGCCGGTGCCGATTTTGTGCTCGGTGACTTTTGGCGCGCCGATCCGGCTGGAGCCTGGCGAGGAGCGGCGCGCGTTCCTGGACCGTGCGCGCCTCGCGGTGCTTGCGCTGCGCGATGTCTGAGGCCGCGCCATGAACCAGTATCTTCGCAACCTCACCGCCGAGCAGCAGGTCAGCGCCCTGTTCATCATCGTCTTCGGGCTGTTGTTCCTGACCCATGTCACGGTGTTCATGCTGTCGCTGCGCGAACGGGGCGACACACCGCAGGCGGAAGTGGTCAACGCCCGGCTGGCGGAGGCTCGGGCCTTGCTGCGCACTTCCTGGGCGATGGTGATTGTGTTCTGGGTGGGCTGGGCGTCCGGCGAGGGGGTGGCCACCACGCTGTTTGCCATCGTGGCCTTCTTTGCCCTGCGCGAGTTCATCACGCTCTCGCCCACGCGCCGCGGGGACCATCGCAGCTTGGTGCTGGCGTTTTTTGTGGTGCTGCCGATCCAGTTCTGGCTGGTGGCCACGGCGCATTTCGACCTGTTCACCGTGTTCATCCCGGTCTATGTGTTTCTGGCGATTCCGGTGGTCAGCGCGCTGGCAGACGACCCGCAGCGTTTTCTGGAACGCAATGCCAAGCTGCAGTGGGGCATCATGGTCTGCGTTTATGGCGTGAGCCATGTGCCCGCGCTGCTGCTGCTGCAGTTCCCGAAGTGGGGGAACAAGGGCGCCTTTCTGGTGTTCTTCCTGGTGTTTGTGGTGCAGACCGGCACGCTGGTTCAGCATCTGGTCAGCCGCCGCTGGCCCCGCGCACCACGGGCACCCAACGTCAGCCAGAGCTTCAACTGGACCAGCTGGTCGATCGGCCTGGCCTCGGGCAGCTTGTTGGGAGGCCTGTTGTCCGGCATCACCCCGTTCAAGCCGGGCCAGGCCATGGCCATGGCGCTGATCGCCTGTGTGGCGGGTTCGATGGGGCACCTGGTGATGAAAGCGCTCAAGCGCGACCGCGGCGTGCCGAACTGGGGCGCACAGGGTCATTCGGTGACGGGCGCCAGCGGTCTGCTGGACAGGGTGGACGCGCTGTGTTTTGCCGCTCCGGTGTTTTTTCACTCGGTTCGATGGTATTTTGGGGCATAGCCCAGCGTCGGATGGTCATTGTTTGCTATGAATATTGAACTTCATGCGCATCCTTGGCATTGACCCAGGTCTGCAGACGACCGGCTTTGGCGTCGTGGATGTGGCCGGCCATGCACTGAGCTACGTGGCCAGCGGCGTGATCAAGACCACGCACCTGGAGATGGGCAACCTGCCGGCACGGCTGAAGGTGCTGTACGACGGCATCCGCGAGTTGCGTGTGCGCTATGAGCCCGACGAGGCCTCGGTCGAGATCGTGTTCGTCAACGTCAACCCCCAGGCCACTCTGCTGCTGGGCCAGGCGCGCGGGGCCTGCGTGACGGCGCTGGTGTCGTGCGATCTGCCGGTGGCCGAATACACCGCACTGCAGATGAAACAGGCCATCACCGGGCACGGCCGCGCGGCGAAGTCGCAGATCCAGGAAATGGTCAAGCGCCTGCTGCAACTGCCGGCGCTGCCGCGCCAGGATGCCGCCGACGCGCTGGGCCTGGCCATTACCCATGCCCACGCGAGGGCGTCGATGAACAAGCTGGCCGAAGCCCATGGCCTGCAGCGCCGCACCAGCGGCATGTACCGCGGCGGGAGAAGCCACTGAATCCGCCTGTCAGGCGAGGCGCTCGAGGATCAGGACACCAAAGAAGCCCAGCGCGGCCAGGATCGTCCATTTGAGGACGAGCAGGCCAAACCGCTTGAACCGCGCCTGCCCGGTGCCGACGTAAAACGCGAAGGACACCCCCGCCGCGATCAGCAGCAGCATCATGGCCCAGCGAAACAGCAGCATGGGTGGAGCGCCTCGTCGAAAAAGGGCCCGGAGCCTACCAGGCCCGCGCCGGCACGGCGAAACCGATCGGGGCTTTCTTCTCGTCGTCGAAGGTGACGACCTCAAAGGCTTCGGGATGCGCCAGCAACTCGCGCAGCAGGCGGTTGTTCAGCGCGTGGCCGGAGCGGAAGGCGCTGTACGCCGCCAACAGCGGCTTGCCGAGCAGGTACAGGTCGCCCATCGCGTCGAGGATCTTGTGCTTGACGAACTCGTCGTCGTAGCGCAGGCCGTCATGGTTGAGGACCTTGTAGTCGTCCATCACGATGGCGTTGTCCAGCCCGCCACCGAGCGCCAGGCCGTTGGAGCGCATCATCTCGACGTCCTTCGTGAACCCGAAGGTGCGCGCGCGCGCGATGTCCCGGGCATAGGAGCCCTGGCTGAGGTCGAATTCGACCCTTTGGCCCGTGGAATCCACGGCGGGATGATGAAAGTCGATCTCGAAGCTGAGCTTGTAGCCGTGAAACGGCTCCAGCCGCGCCCATTTGAGGGCCTCGCCCTGCCCTTCGCTCACTTCGACCGGCGCCAGCACGCGGATGAAGCGCCGCGGCGCGTTCTGCAGGGCAACCCCCGCGCTCTGCAGCAGGAAGACGAAGGAGGATGCGGACCCATCGAGGATGGGCACCTCTTCTGCCGTGATGTCCACATAGAGGTTGTCAATCCCGAGGCCGGCACAGGCCGACATCAGGTGCTCGACGGTGTGCACCTTGGCGCCGCCGCTGGAGATGGTGGACGCCAGGCGCGTGTCGGTCACCGCCAGCGCTGAAATAGGAATGTCCACCGGCTCGGGCAGGTCGACCCGGCGAAACACGATGCCGGTATCCGGCTGCGCGGGGCGCAGTGTCAGCTCGACCCGCTGGCCGCTGTGCAACCCGACACCCACCGCGCGGGTGAGTGTCTTGAGGGTGCGTTGGGCCAGCATCCGGCTATTTTAATGAGCCCCGGATCAATCCGCCTGCTTGCGCAGGAAAGCCGGGATCTCATAGTCGTCCATGCCGCTGGAGGACAGCGCATCGACGCGGGCCGCGGCCTGCGTGCGGTTGGTGCGCCACACGCTGGGCACGGCCATGTTGCCGTAGTCGGTCTGGGTCACGGCGGGCGCGGCAAGCGTCGTGACGCTGCCGACGCTGGTCAGCGGGTTGTTCAGCGTCGGGATCTGGATCGGTGCGTTGTCGGTGCCGGTGCGCAGCACAGTCAGCGGCGGGGCGGTGCGGCGCTGGCCCTGGCGGGACAGGCCGGTGGCGACCACCGTCACGCGGATGTTGTCGCCAAGACCGTCGTCGTAGGCCGTGCCATAGATCACATGCGCATCGGCCGAGGCGTAGGCGCGGATCGTGTTCATCGCCAGCTTGGACTCGCTCAGCTTGAGCGAACCCTTGGCCGCCGTGATCAGCACCAGCACGCCGCGCGCGCCGGACAGGTCGATGCCTTCCAGCAGCGGGCAGGCCACCGCCTGCTCGGCGGCGATGCGGGCGCGGTCCGGGCCGCTGGCCACCGCGGTGCCCATCATGGCTTTGCCGGGCTCGCCCATCACGGTGCGCACGTCCTCGAAGTCTACGTTCACATGGCCAGGCACATTGATGATTTCGGCAATGCCGCCGACCGCGTTTTTCAGCACATCGTTGGCGTGGGCAAAGGCCTCATCCTGGGTGATGTCGTCGCCGAGCACCTCGAGCAGCTTTTCGTTCAGGACCACGATCAGCGAGTCGACGTTGGCTTCGAGCTCGGACAGGCCGGCGTCGGCGTTGTCCATGCGGCGCCCCCCTTCCCAGTCGAAGGGCTTGGTGACCACGCCCACCGTGAGAATGCCCATCTCCTTTGCCACACGTGCGATCACGGGCGCAGCGCCGGTGCCCGTGCCGCCGCCCATGCCGGCCGTGATGAACAGCATGTGCGCGCCTTCGATCGCGGCACGGATGTCCTCGATCGCGTCCTCCGCCGCGTGGCGGCCTTTTTCCGGCTTGCTGCCAGCGCCCAGGCCGCTGACGCCGAGCTGGATGGTGCGGTGGGCGGCACTGCGCGTCAGGGCCTGCGCATCGGTGTTGGCGCAGATGAACTCGACGCCGCCGACGCTGCGATCGATCATGTGCTCGACGGCGTTGCCGCCACCGCCGCCGACGCCGATCACCTTGATCTGGGTGCCCAGGTTGAATTCCTCGACTTCAATCATTTCTATGGTCATGTGTGTTTCTCCTGATTTCTGCAGTTGCCTGAATGCTGGGGTTTCGATGTTGTTGTTCATGGGATCGGTCATGAAGGTGGGCCGGTGCATCGCCATCGCACCGGCCTGCGCGTTCGCGGACTCCCCCTTGCGCGGTGCCGTGTTCGTTCCATGGTCAGAAATTCCCCACGATGAAGTCCCTGACGCGGCCGAAGGCCGTCTTCACGGATCCGTTCTGCTTGGCCACCTTGAACCCGCGCAGGCGGGCCAGACGGGCTTCTTCCATGAGGCCCATGACCGTGGCCGCCCGCGGCTGGGACACCATGTCGGCCAACGCTGCCGAGTACTTGGGAACACCCCGGCGCACCGGCTTGAGGAAGATGTCCTCGCCCAGCTCGACCATGCCCGGCATCACGCAGCTGCCGCCTGTGAGCACGATGCCCGATGACAGCACCTCCTCGTAGCCGGACTCGCGCACCACCTGCTGAACCAGGGAGAAGATCTCTTCCACGCGCGGCTCGATGACGCCAGCCAGGGCCTGGATGCTGAGCATTCGCGGCCCGCGGTCGCCCAGGCCCGGCACCTCGATCTGCTGCTCGGGATCGGCCAGCAGCTGCTTGGCGAAGCCGCTCTCCACCTTGATGTCTTCCGCGTCCTTGGTCGGCGTGCGCAGGGCCATGGCGATGTCGCTGGTGATGAGGTCGCCGGCGATCGGGATCACCGCGGTATGCCGGATGGCGCCGTTGGTGAAGATGGCCACGTCCGTGCAGCCTGCGCCGATGTCCACGCAGGCGACGCCGAGCTCGCGCTCGTCTTCCGTCAGCACCGCGAGGCTGGAGGCCAGCGGATTCAGCATGAGCTGGTCCACATCCAGGCCGCAACGGCGCACGCACTTGATGATGTTTTCCGCGGCGCTCTGGGCGCCGGTGACGATGTGCACCTTGGCCTCCAGCCGGATGCCGCTCATGCCGATGGGCTCCTTGACGTCCTGGCCGTCGATGACGAACTCCTGCGGCTCGACCAGCAACAGGCGCTGGTCGGTGGAGATGTTGATGGCCTTGGCGGTCTCGATGACGCGGGCCACGTCGGCCGCCGTCACCTCCTTGTCCTTGACAGCGACCATGCCGCTGGAATTCAGGCCGCGGATATGGCTGCCGGTGATGCCGGTGTAGACCCGGGTGATCTTGCAGTCGGCCATCAGCTCGGCTTCTTTCAAGGCCTGCTGGATGCTGTTGACCGTGGCGTCGATGTTGACGACCACGCCGCGCTTGAGCCCATGGCTGGGGGCCACGCCCAGGCCCGCCAGCCGGAGCTCGCCGCCCGGCATGACTTCGCCCACCACCACCATGACCTTGGCGGTTCCGATGTCGAGCCCGACGATCAGGTCTTTGTATTCTTTTGCCATGTGTCCACCTGTTCCTTGTCCAGTTCGTTCAGTGCGTGCGTTTGGTCGGCGGCGGCTTGGCCGCTTCCTTGACCGCCTCCGCGCTGACGGTCGTCACGCCGCGAAGGCGCAACGCATATCCGTTGCCGTGGCGCAGGTCCGCCGATTCGACGCTGTCCGGCTTTCGGCGGTAGAGCGCCGTGGCCTGCGAGACCGTGCTCACGTAGCGCCGGGTCCGTTCCAGGACTTCCTGTGCCGTGCCACGCCCCAGCTCCATCGCCGTGCCGCCGTCCAGCTGTACACGCCAGCTGCCGCGGTCGGTCAGCTCCAGCTGCTCGATGGCCGCATCCAGAGGCTCGAAAACGGGCAGCAGGTGGCGGTACATCGCCAGCAGCTGCGCCGACTGCCCCTGCGGCCCGCTGAGTCGCGGCAGCTTGTCGGCTTCCACGTCGCCCAGGTTGGCTTCAAACACCTCGCCGAAGGTGTTGAGCAGCAGGGATTCACCCTCGTCGCCCCAGTACGCGACCGGAAGGTGCTCCTGGAGCTGGACGTTCAGCCGGTTCGGGAACTCGCGACGAACCAAGGCCTTGCGCACCCAGGGCACCCCCTCGAAGGCGGTGCGCGCCGCCGCCAGATCGAGCGTGAAGAGATTGCCGCTCAGTCGGTGCGCCACATTGGCACGCAGGGTGACGGCGTTGTTGTGGGTCAGGTCGCCCTGCACCTGGATGGCCACGATCGAGAACATCGGGTGCCGCAGGCCCCACCACAGGACCGCTGCCAGCCCCAGCGCTGCCAAGGCCACGAACAGCGCCGAGGCGGTCGCGTTCATGAGCCGGACATCCAGCGGGGTCGGCAGCGCCGCGCTCATACCTTGGCTTCCTCGCCGCCAGCGGGCGGGTAGTCCAGCGTGGCCGACTGCAGCAGGCGCACGCACAGCTCGTCGTAGCTGATGCCAGCGGCGCGCGCCGACATCGGGACCAGCGAATGGCCGGTCATGCCGGGCGAAGTGTTCATCTCCAGCAGGAAGGGCTTGCGGTCGCTGGCGCGGATCATCAGGTCGGCGCGGCCCCAGCCGCGGCAACCCAAGGCGCGATAGGACGCCAGCACGATGCGCTGGATCTCACGCTCCTCGGTTTCGGGCAGGCCGCTCGGGCACTGGTAGGTGACGTCGTCGGTGAAGTACTTGTTCTGGTAGTCATAGGCACCGTCCGGCGCGATGATGCGGACCACCGGCAGCGCCGTGGCGCTGGCCCCGGTGCCCAGCACCGGACAGGTCACCTCTTCGCCCTCGATGAATTCCTCGCACAGCACATCGGCGTCGTAGCGGGCCGAAAGCCGCACGGCGTCCTGCATCTGCGAATAGCCCATGACCTTGGTCACGCCGATCGAGGAGCCTTCACGCGGCGGCTTGACGATCAGCGGCAAGCCCAGCTCGTCGGGCACGGTGCGCACGCGCTCGTGGTCCTGCTGGTCGGGGGCCAGCCAGACATAGTTCGGCGTGGGCAGACCCTCGCAACGCCAGATGCGCTTGGTCATCACCTTGTCCATGGCGACGCTGGAGGCCATGACCCCCGAGCCGGTGTAGGGAATGCCCAGCAGTTCGAGCGCGCCCTGCACCGTGCCATCCTCGCCGTGGCGACCGTGCAGCGCGATGAAACAGCGGGAAAACTGCTCCTTCCTGAGTTCGCCGATATCCCGCTGCGAGGGATCGAAGGCATGCGCGTCCACGCCACGCAAGCGCAACGCCTGCAGCACGCCGGCGCCGGACATCAGCGAAACCTCGCGTTCCGCCGAATGACCGCCCATCAGGACGGCCACCTTACCGAAATTTGCACTATTTTGGCTCATTCCCAGCGTCCTCTGGTCATTTAATGCTCCTTTTTGAGTAGCATGCTGACCACTTTTCCAGGCACCGAACCAATCGATCCGGCGCCCATGCACAAGACCACATCGCCCGCCCTCGCGGTATCGGCGATCGCCTGCGGCAACGCCCCGATATCGTCGACAAACAGCGGCTCCACCTTGCCGGCCAGGCGCAGCGCGCGCGCCAGGGTCCGGCTGTCGGCCGCCGCGATCGGCGCTTCGCCTGCGGCATAGACTTCGGCCAGAAGGACTGCGTCGGCGCGCCCGATCACCTTGACGAAATCCTCAAAGCAGTCCCGGGTGCGGGTGTAGCGGTGCGGCTGGAAGGCCAGCACCAGGCGCCGACCGGGAAATGCGCCACGAGCCGCTGCCAGCGTGGCAGCCATCTCGACCGGGTGGTGGCCGTAGTCGTCGATCACGGTGAACACGCCACCGTCCTTCGCCGGAACGTCTCCATAACGCTGGAAACGGCGTCCTACGCCCTTGAAGCCGGCCAGCGCGCGCAGCAAGGCGTCGTCGGGTACGTTGAGCTCGACCGCCACCGCAATCGCCGAAAGCGCATTGAGCACGTTGTGTTCGCCGGGCAGGTTCAGCACCACGTCCAGGTCCGGCAGCGTAACCCCATTGCGACGCAGAACCTTGAAGTGCATCTGCCCGTCAACCGGGCGCACGTCGATCGCCCGGACCTGGGCATCTTCTGAAAAGCCGTAACTGGTGATGGGGCATGACACCTGCGGCACGATCTCGCGCACGGCTGTGTCGTCAATGCAAAGGATCGCGGTGCCATAGAAGGGCATCTTGTGCAGGAAATCGACAAAAGCCGCCTTCAGGCGATTGAAGTCATGGCCGTAGGTTTCCATGTGATCGGCGTCGATATTGGTGACGACGGCCATGATCGGCAGGAGATTGAGGAACGAGGCATCGGATTCATCCGCCTCGACCACGATGTAGTCTCCGCTGCCCAGGCGCGCATTGGCGCCCGCGCTGTTCAGGCGGCCGCCAATGACGAACGTCGGGTCCAGCCCGGCCTCGGCCAGCACGCTGGCGACCAGGCTGGTGGTGGTGGTCTTGCCATGGGTGCCGGCAATGGCAATACCCTGCTTCAGGCGCATGAGCTCGGCCAGCATCAGCGCGCGCGGGACGACAGGAATGTGCTTCTCGCGGGCGGCCAGCACCTCGGGGTTGTCTGCCTGAACCGCAGTGGACGTCACGACCGCATCGGCACCGGCCACGTGGGCGCCCGCATGGCCCACATGGGTCTGGATGCCGAGGCCGGCCAGCCGCTGCAGGGTTGCACTGTCGGCCAGGTCCGAGCCGGAGATCACATAGCCCAGGTTCAGCAGAATCTCCGCGATTCCGCTCATGCCGGAGCCGCCGATGCCCACGAAATGGATGTGCCGGATTGCGTGTTTCATTTCGCCAGTTCCTCACAGGCAGCCACCACGTCGCGGGTGGCGTCGGTCTTGCGCAGATCCCACGCCTTCTCGGCGCGCCGCAGCAGTTCCGGGCGCGCGGTTTCCTGCAGCATGCGCGCCAGACGCTCCGGGCTCAGTTCGCTCTGCTGGATCAGCCAGCCGCCGCCCTGGTCCACCAGGAAAGACGCATTGGTGGTCTGGTGATCGTCGACCGCAAACGGGAAAGGAACGAACAGCGCAGCAGCACCCACGGCGGCGATTTCGGTCACCGTGCTGGCGCCCGCGCGGCAGACGATCAGGTCGGCTTCGGCAAACGCCGGGGCGGTGTCGTCGATGAAGGGCGTGAGTTCCGCATCGACACCGGCCTCAGCGTATCCGGCCCGCAATGCATCGATCTGCCGGGCGCCGCTCTGATGCACGACCCGCGGCCGCTGTGCGAGCGGCAACAAGGCCAACGCCTTCGGCACCACCTCGTTGAGCGCCTTGGCGCCCAGACTGCCACCGACGACCAGCAGCCGTAGCGGTCCGCTGCGTCCGGCAAACCGTTGCGCTGGCGCCGGCTGCTGCGTGAACGCCGTGCGCAGCGGATTGCCGACCCATTGCGCCTTCTTCAGCACGTCGGGAAACGCCGTGAAGATACGATCAGCGATGCCTGCCAACACCTTGTTGGCCATGCCGGCCACCGAGTTCTGCTCGTGCAGCACCAGCGGCTTGCCGAGCAGCACACCCATGAGCCCCCCTGGGAAAGTGACATAACCACCGAGCCCGACCAGCACGTCGGGCCGCACCCGTCGCACCACCTGCAGGCTCTGCCAGAACGCCTTGAGCAGGCGCAACGGAAGCAGCGCCAGAGTGACCAGGCCTTTGCCGCGAACCCCCGCAAAATCAATGCCCTCGAAGGCAAAGCCCCGCGGCGGCACGATCTGGCTCTCCATCCCGCCGGGCGTTCCCAGCCAATGTACGCGCCATCCCCGCTCATGCAGGGCCTGCGCCACGGCCAGGCCGGGGAAGATGTGGCCCCCGGTGCCACCGGCCATGATCAGGGCGCACTTCGCGCTCATACGCGCCCTCCCCGCATGAGTTGCCGGTTCTCGACATCGACACGCAGGACGACAGCCACAGCGACCAGATTGATCAGGATGGCCGAGCCGCCGTAGCTCATGAACGGCAGCGTCAGGCCCTTGGTCGGCAGCGCCCCGAGGTTCACGCCCATGTTGATGAAGGCCTGAAATCCAACCCAGATGCCGACGCCCTGCGCCACCAGGCCGGGGAAGACCCGGTCGAGCGCGATTGCCTGACGGCCGATGTGCATGATGCGGCGGGTCAGCCAGAGAAAAAGGCCGATCACGCACAGCACGCCGATCAGGCCGAATTCCTCGCCGATCACCGCGAGCAGGAAGTCGGTGTGCGCTTCCGGCAACCAGTGCAGCTTTTCGACGCTGCCGCCCAGGCCGACGCCCCAGATTTCACCCCGTCCGATGGCAATCAGTGAATGGGACAGCTGGTAGCCCTTGCCCAGCGCGTGTTTCTCGCTCCACGGGTCAAGGTAGGCAAAGATGCGCTCGCGCCGCCAATCGGACATCATGATCATCAGCCCGAAGGCCACGATCAGGATTGCCGCGATCAGGAAGAACATGCGCGCATTGACGCCGCCAAGGAACAGGATGCCCATCGCGATCACGGCAATCACCATGAACGCGCCCATGTCGGGCTCGGCGAGCAGCAACAGGCCGACCACAGCCACGGCGGCGCCCATGGGAAGGACCGCGCGGAAGAAACGCTCCTTGACCTCCATCTTGCGCACCATGTAATCGGCCGCATACAGCACCACCGCGAGTTTGGCCAGTTCGGAGGGCTGGAAGTTCATGACCCCCATTGAAATCCAGCGGCGCGCGCCGTTGACGCCTTTGCCCACGTGCGGGATCAGCACCGCCATCAGGAGGATCAGCGACACCACGAACAGCCACGGCGCCACCTTTTCCCAGGTAGACAACGGCACTTGAAAGGCCAGCAAGGCCACCACGAACGCCATCACCAGCGACAACGTGTGTCGCGTGAGGAAGTGGCTGTGCGCGTAGCGTGCGAACTTCGGGTTGTCTGGCATCGCAATCGACGCCGAATAGACCATGACCAGTCCGAATGCCAGCAAGGCCACGACCACCCAGACCAGCCCTTGGTCGAAGCCGGGCAGCCGGGCCTGAGTTGCCGCGCCTCGCCCCACCTCAGGCACCCCCAGGCGCACCGGCAGGATCTCGGCGGCCGTCCCCGCCCCTCGCACGCCACCCATCCACCGGCTGAAACCCCGGCCGAAGCTCATGCCGCGCCCTCCAGTTCGACGCCGGCCGCATCGGCAAGCTCGATCACGGCTGCGCGAAAAGCTTCGGCGCGGTGCTCGTAGTTGCGAAACATGTCGAAACTGGCGCAAGCCGGCGACATCAGCACCGCATCGCCGGCACGGGCGCACTGGCGCGCCTGGCGAACCGCATCTGCCATCGAGTCGGCGTCCAGCAAGGGCACGCCGGTGTTTTCCAGCGCCGCCCTCAGCAAGGGCGCGTCGCGACCGATGAGCACCACGGCCCGCGCATGGCGCGTCACCGGGTCGACCAGGGGTGTGAAGTCCTGCCCCTTACCCTCGCCACCGAGGACGAGCACCAGCCGGCGCTCCGCGCCAAGGCCGATGAGGGCAGCGGCCGTGGCGCCCACGTTGGTGCCCTTGCTGTCGTCGAAATATTCGATGTCCTGAACCACCCCCACGGACTCGACCCGGTGCGGCTCGCCCCGGTATTCGCGCAGACCGAACAGCATGGAGGCCAGGCTGCAGCCTGCTGCCCCGGCCAGTGCCAATGCCGCCAGGGCGTTCAACGCATTGTGACGACCGCGGATACGCAGGGCATCGGCGGGCATCAGCCGCTGGATGTAGAGCTCCTCGACGTCGTCCTTGCGTCGGCGCCGCGTTTCGTCGGCCTCCAGAGCGCGCACCAGCCAGGCCATGCCATTGACCATTTCGATCCCGTAATCACCGGGGCGATGTGGCATGTCGCCACCAAAGGTCACCATGGCGCGCTCCACCGGCCGCTGGAGTCGAGCGCGCACCGGCGCGGGTCGCATGGCCATCACCAGCGGATCGTCGCGGTTCAGGATCATCAGCCCCTGCTGGCCAAAGACCTTGGCCTTCGCGGCAGCATAGGCCTGCATGCTCCCGTGCCAGTCGAGGTGGTCCTGCGTCAGGTTCAGCACTGTTGCGGCGGTGGGCTCGAAGCTGCTGCAACTGTCGAGCTGGAAACTGGACAGCTCCAACACCCAGACGTCGGGCAATGCGTCCGCATCCAGACAGGATGAGAGAGAGTCCAACAGGGTCGGGCCGATGTTTCCGGCCACCACGACCGACTTGTCGGCTCGCCGCACCAGTTGTCCGGTCAGCGCGGTGACGGTGGTCTTTCCGTTCGTGCCCGTAATGCCCAGCACCTGAGGGCGGTAGCCGCGGTTTTCCGCCAGATCCGCCAGCGCCTGGGAGAAAAGGCTCAACTCGCCACCATTCCACAGGCCCGCAGCCTGCGCGGCCTGATCCACCCCGGCCACCGATGCGGGCGCGAGGCCGGGGCTGCGGAACACCGCGCGCACCGGCGCTCCCTCCACCAGGCCAGCTTCCAGGGGGCCGCTGAGGAAGCGGGCGTCGGGAATGTCGTTGCGCAGTGCCTGCAGGCCGGGCGGGTCCTCGCGAGTATCGGCAACCTGCACCCGCGCACCGCAGCGCGCGCACCAGCGCGCCATGGCCAGGCCCGAGGCCCCGAGTCCGAG
>NZ_JAKJEW010000046.1:0-22601 GCF_022705245.1 Candidatus Skiveiella danica
CCGCGCACCCCTTCGACCACAAGCCCCACAGGCTCCTACCAACCATTTTTATAACCCTTTCCAAAGATATAAGGAGACACGTCATGAACAAAATCCTCAGTGCCCTGCTGCTCGCGCTGGCCGCGGCCGGCAATGCCTTCGCGGCCTACCCGGACAAACCGGTGACCGTGGTCGTTCCCTTTCCGCCAGGCGGCGCGTCCGACCAGATCGGCCGCGTGGTGGCGCAGAAACTTCAGGAAAAAATGGGCGGCAGCTTCATCATCGACAACAAGGCCGGCGCCACCGGCACCATCGGTGCGGCGTTTGTCAAGCGCGCGCCCCCCGATGGCTACACCTTGCTGGTGTCCTCGCTCGGTCCGTTCGTGATCGCGCCGCACCTGATCAAGGGCGTGCAGTACGACGCACTCAAGGACTTCGACCTGATCACGGTGGCGGTGCAAGCGCCCAACGTGCTGGTGGTGCCGGCCAGTTCGCCGGACAAGAGCGTGTCCGACCTGCTGGCCCACCTGAAAAATAGCCCGGGCAAGGTCAGCTTCGCCTCGTCGGGCAACGGCTCGTCGGATCACCTGTCCGCCGAACTGTTGTGGCAGCAAAGCGGTACCGACGGCTTGCACGTGCCCTACAAGGGCGGCGGCCCGGCCATCAACGACCTGCTGGGAGGACAGGTGGATGCCGCGTTCGTGAACATCAACAGCATCATCCAGCACATCAAGGCCGGAAAGGTGCGCGCCCTGGCCGTGGCGTCGGAGAAGCGCAATCCCTTGCTGCCGGACGTGCCGACGCTGGCCGAGCAGGGAGTCAAGGGCGCCGAGGTGCAGTCCTGGCAGGCGGTGGCCGCACCGAAAGGGCTGCCTGCCGACATCAAGCTCAAGCTGCATGGCGCCATCGTCGCCGGCCTCAACGAGCCTGCGGTCAAGGACAAGCTGGTGGCGCAGGGCTTCGAGATCGTGACCAACACCCCCGAGCAGTTCACCGCCTACCAGGCTTCCGAATACGCCCGGTGGAAGAAGCTGATCGAGAGCCGCAAGATCACGGCCGATTGAGCACAGGCTGAACCATGAGTGCCCAATCGCCCCGGCGCATCTGCATGCACCCGTCCGACAACGTGGCCATTGTCGCCAACGATGGCGGGCTCGCGGCAGGCACTGTGTTCGATGACGGCCTGACCTTGCGGGAGCGGGTGCCGCAGGGGCACAAGGTGGCCTTGGTGGACATCCCTGCCGGGGGCGAGGTGCGGCGATACAACGTGGTGATCGGCCATGCGCATGCCGCCATTCCGGCCGGGAGCTGGGTGCACGAGCGGCTGCTGGTCATGCCAGCGGCCGCGTCGCTGCAGGGTTTGCCCGTGGCGACCCGCGCGCCGGTGGCGGTGGAGCCCCTGAAGGGATTCACGTTCGCGGGTTACCGCAACGCCGACGGCTCGGTGGGCACGCGCAACCTGCTGGCGATCACCCAGACCGTGCAGTGCGTGGCCGGCGTGGCGCGGCTGGCCGCCGAGCGCATCCGTGTCGAACTGCTGCCGCGCTACCCGAACGTGGATGGCGTGGTGGCGCTGGAGCACGGCTACGGCTGTGGCGTGGCGATCGACGCGCCCGGTGCGGAGATCCCGATCCGCACCCTGCGCAACATTGCCCTGAACCCGAACTTCGGCGGCGAGGTGCTGGTCCTGAGCCTGGGCTGCGAGAAGTTGCAGCCCGAGCGCCTCCTGCCTGAGGGGGTGATCCCCGTTGCGGTGCAGGGCTCGTCGTGCGGACCGGACGTATTGCGCCTGCAGGACGAGCAGCACATCGGCTTCATGGCCATGGTGGAGGCCGTCATGCAGCGCGCCGTGCCGCATCTGGAGCGGTTGAACGAGCGTCGCCGCGAAACCGTGCCGGCAAGCGAACTGGTGGTGGGTGTGCAGTGTGGTGGCAGTGATGCGTTTTCCGGTGTGACCGCGAATCCGGCGGTGGGCTACTGCACCGACCTGCTGGTGCGCGCCGGCGCCACCGTGATGTTCTCCGAGACCACCGAGGTGCGCGATGCGGTGGACCAGCTCACAGCTCGTGCAGCCGACGCTTCAGTGGCAGAGGCCATCCGTCGCGAGATGGCCTGGTACGACGACTACCTCACAAGGGGCGGCGTGGACCGCAGTGCCAACACCACCCCGGGCAACAAGCAGGGGGGGCTGTCCAACATCGTTGAGAAGGCGATGGGGTCCATAGTCAAGTCCGGCAGCGCGCCGATCATGGGGGTGCTCCGCCCGGGCAACAAGTTGCCGGCCGGCCACCGTGGTTTGTATTTCGCCGCCACACCCGCCAGCGATTTCATCTGCGGCACGTTGCAGCTGGCCGCCGGCATGAACCTGCACGTGTTCACCACCGGCCGGGGAACCCCGTACGGCCTGGCCGAGGTGCCGGTGATCAAGGTGGCCACACGCAGCGAGCTGGCCCGGCGCTGGCACGACCTGATCGACCTCAACGCCGGCGTCATTGCCGACGGCGAAGCCGGCATCGAAGGGGTGGGTTGGGCGCTGTTCCACCAGATGCTCGACGTGGCCAGTGGGCGCCAACGCACCTGGGCCGAGCGCTGGAAGCTTCACAACGCGCTGGTGCTGTTCAACCCGGCCCCGGTGACCTGAGTTTTCCCTTTTCTGATTCCATCCATGTCCACTCCCGTCGTCTTGACTGTGCGTGTCGTCCCCGTCGCCGGGCGCGACGGCATGCTGCTCAACCTCTCCGGCGCGCACGCGCCCTTCTTCACCCGCAACCTGCTGATCGTGCAGGACAGCAGCGGCCACACCGGCGTCGGCGAAGTGCCTGGCGGCGAAAGAATCCGCCAGACGCTGGAAGATGCCCGCCCCCTGGTCGAAGGCCAGCCCATCGGCAACCTTCAGGCCATCCTGAACGCCATGCGCGCGCGCTTTGCCGACCGAGACAGCGGCGGCCGCGGCCTGCAGACCTTCGATCTGCGCACCACCATCCACGCCGTGACCGCGGTGGAATCGGCCTTGCTGGACCTGCAAGGCCAGCTCCTGGGCGTGCCGGTGGCGGCTCTGCTGGGCGAGGGCCAGCAGCGCGATGCGGTGCAGATGCTGGGCTACCTGTTCTTCGTGGGCGACCGCACGAAAACCGACTTGCCCTATGCGAGTGAGCCTGACAATCCCGACGCGTGGTGCCGCCTGCGCCATCAGATGGCCATGACGCCTGCAGCCGTCGTGCGCCTGGCCGAGGCCGCGCAGGCGCGCTACGGTTTCCAGGACTTCAAGCTCAAGGGCGGTGTGCTGCGTGGCGACGAGGAAGTGGAGGCCGTCACGGCCCTGCACGAGCGTTTCCCTGAAGCCCGCGTGACCCTGGACCCCAACGGTGGCTGGCTGCTGAACGACGCGATCCGGCTGGGGCAGAAGATGCGCGGTGTCGTGGCCTACGCCGAAGACCCCTGCGGCGCCGAAGACGGCTTCTCCGGCCGCGAGGTGATGGCGGAATTCCGCCGGTCCACTGGCTTGCCCACGGCGACCAACATGGTGGCCACCGACTGGCGGCAGCTGGCGCATGCGCTGGCGCTGCAGAGCGTGGACATTCCGCTGGCCGACCCGCATTTCTGGACCATGGCCGGCAGCGTGCGTGTGGCCCAGACCTGCCGCGACTGGGGGCTGACCTGGGGCTCGCACTCCAACAACCATTTCGACGTTTCACTGGCCATGTTCACCCATGTCGGCGCCGCCGCGCCAGGCAAGGTCACCGCCATCGACACCCACTGGATCTGGCAGGACGGTCAGCGCCTGACCAAAGAGCCGCTGCGCATTGAAGGCGGCTACGTGCAGGTGCCCAAGAAGCCCGGCCTGGGTGTGGAACTCGACATGGCCGAGGTGGAAAAAGCCCACCAGCTCTACCTTCGGCATGGCCTGGGTGCGCGCGATGACGCCCTCGCGATGCAATACCTGATCCCCGGCTGGACCTTTGACCCCAAGCGCCCCTGCCTGGTGCGCTGAACCCTAAGCACCTTCCCATGACTGATTTCACTGCGCCCTCCGCGCCCGATGTGGATGCTGCTGCCTTTGCCGCCCATGCGGCCTTTGCCCGTTACGGCGCCAGCGACGCTGCCATCCGCGCCACCCTCCTGCGCGGTTTGGCCGAGGCGCTCGAAACCCATCGCGACCAGCTGGTGCCCCTGGCGGACGAGGAAACCTGCCTCGGCCTGGCCCGACTGAATGGCGAACTTGACCGCACGGCCTTCCAACTGCGCGGCTTCGCCATCCAGGTCGAGCAGGGCGCGGCGTCCGTCGCCACCGATGACCCGGCCGTGCCCGGCGCGCCGCCCGTGGGCCACCCGCACCTGTTGCGGGTGCGGGTGCCGCTGGGGCCGGTAGCCATGTTTGCGGCCTCCAACTTTCCCTTTGCCTTCTCGGTGCTGGGCGGCGACACCGCATCAGCCCTGGCCGCTGGCTGCCCGGTGGTGGTGCGCGCGCACAGCGGTCACCCCGCCTGTCGCGCGAGGTGGCCGCGCTGGCCTCGGCCGTGGTGGCCGCGCAAGGCCTGCCGGCTGGCGTGTTTGGCCTGATCGATCGCCACGGCAACGAGGTGGGCGCCGCGCTGGTGGCGCACCCGCTGATCGCCGCGGCCGCCTTCACCGGCTCGGTGCGTGGGGGCCTGGCGCTGGAGAAGGTGGCGCAGTCGCGCGAGCGTCCGATTCCCTTCTTCGGCGAACTCGGCTCGGTCAACCCCGTGGTCGCTTTGCCTGCGGCGCTGGCGGCCAATGGCGCAGAGCTGGCCAAAGGCCTGGCCGGCTCGATCACCGTGGGCTGTGGCCAGTTCTGCACCAGCCCAGGCGTGATCCTGGTGCCGGCCGGCGCGGCGGGTGACGCCTTTGTTGCCACCCTGGTCGACGCGCTCAGGCTCGTACCAACTCACGCGATGCTCACGCCGCACATGCGTGCCGGCTTCGAGGCCGGCTGCGCCGCCTGGGCCGCACATCCGCACCTGCAGCCCCTGCTGGCCGACTGCGCGGCGGACGGCGAGCCGCCACGGCCTTTTCTGGCCCAGGTCGATGGGGCGACCTTCATCGCCAGCAAACACCTGCACGAAGAAGTCTTCGGCCCCGCCGCGCTGGTGGTCCGCGTCACTGGAACAGATCAGGCCATCGAGGCACTGCAGGCCGTTGGCGGCACGCTGACGGTGACGATCTGGGGTGCAGACGAGGCCAGCGAAGCGAACGCCGCCTTGGTGCACGCAGCCACGCAGGTGGCCGGGCGCGTGCTGTTTGCCGGTTTCCCGACCGGTGTGGCTGTCACCGCAGGCCAGCAGCACGGCGGG
Organism: Candidatus Skiveiella danica; assembly: GCF_022705245.1. NCBI lineage: Bacteria > Pseudomonadati > Pseudomonadota > Betaproteobacteria > Burkholderiales > Comamonadaceae > Candidatus Skiveiella > Candidatus Skiveiella danica. The sequence goes on from NZ_JAKJEW010000046.1 coordinate 5,292, forward strand.
CCGTTCCCGGCATCTACCCAGCCAGGCACCACCTCCGTCGGATGGGCGGCCCTTGACCGCTTTCTGCGCCCCGTGGCACTGCAGGAGGCGCCGGCATGGCTGCTGGCGCGCCACGGCGCTGTCTGACGTCAGACAGCGCGGGGCCCAGAGCTGCGCAACAAGACAAAGGGCCCCAAGGGGCCCTCTGTTTGCGAGCTCAGCCCGGCAAGCCGAGCGGCTTTTTTCGGCAATCGATTACATGCGCTCGAAGATCGCGGCAATGCCTTGCCCGCCGCCGATGCACATCGTGACCAGGGCGTAACGTCCATTGACGCGCTGCAGCTCATACAAGGCTTTCACGGTGATCAGCGCGCCGGTGGCGCCGATGGGGTGACCCAGCGAGATGCCGGAGCCGTTGGGGTTGACCTTGGCCGGGTCCAGACCCAGTTCGCGGGTCACGGCGCAGGCTTGCGCGGCGAAGGCTTCGTTGGCCTCGATCACGTCCAGGTCGTTGACCGTGAGGCCGGTCTTCTTCAGCACGGCTTGCGTGGCCGAGATGGGGCCCACGCCCATGATCTTGGGGTCCAGGCCGGTGTGCGCGTAGCCCACCAGGCGGGCCAGCGGTTTGGCACCGCGGGCCTTCGCGGCGCCGGCTTCCATCAGCACGACGGCGGCGGCGGCGTCATTGATGCCAGAGGCGTTGCCGGCGGTCACGGTGCCGTTTTCCTTCACGAACACGGGCTTGAGCTTGGCCATGTCTTCCAGCTTGCAGTCGGGGCGGAAATGTTCGTCGGTGGCCCAGGCCACCTCGCCCTTCTTGCTCTTGAGCGTGACGGGGACGATCTGGTCCTTGAAGTAGCCGGCCGCGGTGGCGCGCTGGGCGCGGTTGTGGCTCTCGACGGCCAGCGCGTCCTGCATCTCGCGGGTGATGCCGTACTTGGCGGCCACGTTCTCGGCCGTCACGCCCATGTGGATGGTGTGGAAGGGGTCGTGCAGCGCACCGACCACCATGTCGATCATCTTGGTGTCGCCCATGCGTGCGCCCCAGCGCATGTTCAGGCTGGCGTACGGGCCGCGGCTCATGTTCTCGGCACCGCCCCCGATGGCGATGTCGGTATCGCCGAGCAGGATGGACTGACTGGCCGAGACGATGGCCTGCAGGCCCGAGCCGCACAGGCGGTTCACGTTGAAGGCCGGCGTGCCCTCGGCGCAACCGCCGTTGATGGCCGCCACGCGCGACAGGTACATGTCCTTGGGCTCGGTGTTGACCACGTGGCCGAACACAACGTGGCCCACGTCCTTGCCGTCGACGCCGGCACGCGCCAGCGACTCGCGCACGACTTGGGCGGCCAGGTCGGTGGGCGGGATGTCCTTCAGGCTTCCGCCATAGGTACCAATGGCGGTGCGCACACCGCTGACAACAACAACTTCACGGCTCATGGGAGTCTCCTGGATTGTGGGTGAAAGCGCCTATTTTCCCCACTTTCGGCTACAGCGGGCTGACAACCCGCGCCCGGTCTGTCATCAATCCGTCACAGGCGGGCGCCACACTTCAGCCACCATGAGCGAGCCCCTGAATGCCCCCGAGATCCCCCTGTCTGCCGACGATGCCCTGATGGATCGCATCCACCGCGACCTGATCGATGGCTACGACGAGGAGCTGGAGCTGGAGTTCGAAGACCGCACGGTCGCCGCGCTGACGGGCGACACCTCGCCCGACTTCACGCTGGAAAGCCGCGAAACCCGGCGCCACTACTTCCGCGAGTTGTTTCGCCTGCAGGGTGAGCTGGTCAAGCTGCAGGACTGGGTGGTGGCCAGCGGCCACAAGGTGGTGATCCTCTTCGAAGGGCGTGATGCCGCCGGCAAGGGCGGCGTGATCAAGCGCATCACCCAGCGCCTGAACCCGCGCGTGTGCCGCGTGGCGGCGCTGCCGGCGCCCAACAACCGCGAGCGCACGCAGTGGTACTTCCAGCGCTACGTGTCGCACCTGCCGGCCGCCGGCGAGATGGTGCTGTTCGACCGCAGCTGGTACAACCGCGCCGGTGTGGAGCGGGTCATGGGCTTTTGTTCGGAAGACGATGTCGAGGCCTTTTTCCGCGACGTGCCCGAGTTCGAGAAGATGCTGGTGCGCTCGGGCATCCAGCTCATCAAGTACTGGTTCTCGATTTCGGACGACGAGCAGAACCTGCGCTTTCTCGGGCGCATCCACGACCCGCTCAAGCAGTGGAAGCTCAGCCCGATGGACCTGGAGTCGCGCCGGCGCTGGGAGGACTACACCCGCGCCAAGGAGGCGATGCTGGCGCGCACCCACGTCGACGACGCGCCCTGGTGGATCGTGCCGGCTGACGACAAGAAGAAAGCCCGCCTGAACTGCATCCACCACCTGCTGGCGCAGATGGACTACCGCGAGATCGAGCGCGCGCCGGTCGTGCTGCCGCCGCGCGAGCGCCACGACGACTATGTGCGCCAGCCGGTGCCGCAAGAAATCCTGGTGCCGCAGGTGTATTGAGCCGGCCGCTGCGCCCACCTGGTCAACGGGATGGGCTCACCGCGCCAGGAAACACTCCTGAATCAGGAGCAGATAATGACCATTCCGCGCTGGGAAGGTGCGATTCTTGTCAAGAAATAGGACGGAAGGCCCTGTTTCAAGCCTCAATCCCGTACGTCGGCGACCGGGTTGGCGCCGAAATCGGCACGGCCCAGGTAGCCCAGCACCTGGGCCGCCGCACCATCCGGGCTGCTCAGCAGGCCCTTGTCCTTCAGGCCGATGAAGTTGCCCACGTCCGGAAAGGCGGTGCTGGCGGCGCCGCGCAACCGCACCTGCATGTCGGTGTCGATCACGCCGGGCGCCAGCGAGCACACCCGGGCGCCGTCCGGCTTCAGCGCTTCTTCCAGCGCCAGGCAGCGGGTGAAGTGGTCCATGCCGGCCTTGGCGGCGCAGTAGCCCGCCTGCGAGGCCATCGCGCGCCGCCCCAGGCCGGACGAGATGTTGAGCACCTTGCGCGGCACGGGCCAGGCGGCGGTGGCGTGCAGGAAGGCCGCCGTCAGCGCCATCGGTGCCTCCAGGCCGACCCGCAGCGCATGCGCCAGGTCGTCCGGCTCGGCCTCGCTCAGCGGGCCGATGCGGGGTATCACGCCCGCGTTGTTGATCAGCGTCGCCGCTGCGAAAGCGCCGTGCGGCTGCGCCGCCAGCCAGGCGGACAGACGGGCGGCCACGGCACTGGCGTCGGCCAGGTCCACGGACCACTGGACGAGCGTGGCGCCAGCAGCTGCAGCGTCGGCGCTCAGGGAGTGGTTGGGTGTGCGCGAGAGCGTGAGCAGCGTGTGGCCAGGCTGCAGCAGTTGCCGCGCCATGGCCAGGCCCATGCCGCGGGAAGCACCGGTGAGGATCGTGAGGGGGGTTGTCATGGACGCATGGTAGCGCCACGGCCGACGAGGTGGGTCTTCAGAACGGTGGCGCGCTGTCGAACACCATCGGCATGCCGGTGGCCGGGTGAAACAGTGCCAGACGCTGCGCGTGCAGCAGCAGGCGGCTGGTAGAGCCTGTTTCCTGGGCAGGCGCATAGAGCGGATCGCCCACGATGGGATGGCCCAGCGCCTGCAGGTGCACGCGCAACTGGTGCGAGCGTCCGGTGACGGGCTCCAGCAGCACGCGGGTGGTGCCCGCAGCCGCGTCGTGCGCCAGCACCCGCCAGCGGGTGCGGCTGGGCCGCCCCTGCTCGTGATCGACGATGCTGCGCGGGCGGTTCAGCCAGTCCAGGATCAGGGGCAGGTCGATCAGTCCCCAGCCGTCGTCGGTCTCGGGCGGTGCCAGCAGACCCTGCACCACCGCGACGTACTGTTTGTGCACCTGGCGCTTTTCAAAGCCGAGGTTGAGCGCGCGTTGGGCGGCCGGGCCACGGGCCATGACGATCAGGCCGGAGGTGGCCATGTCGAGCCGGTGCACCACCAGGGCGTCGGGAAACGCGGCCTGCGCGCGGGCCGCCAGGCAGTCCTGCTTGTCCTCGCCGCGCCCGGGCACGGCCAGCAGGCCGGCGGGTTTGTCGAACACCAGCAGGGCGTCGTCGGCGTGCACCACCTGCAGGCCGGGCGGCACGGGCGGGCCCGCGGACCAGGGCGGAGCGGATTCGGGTCCGCCTGCGGCCACTGCGCTCATGCGCCCAGCACGCGAGCCAGCTCGTCCCCGTCCACGCTGCGCGCGGCGCCGAAGCCGGCCACCTGGCGCGCGCCCGTGGGGCGCAGCAGCACGAAACGGAAGTCACCCAGCGTGGTCATCGGTTCGGCCTCGGGGAAACGGGCCAGGTAGGCATGGCGCGCCGCCTGCCATCCGGCGCTGTCGCGCCCGGGCGTGTCGGCCACCACATCCAGCGACACGCGCGGCAAGGCATGCACCGGCTCGCCCGGCGTCTCGGCCGCCATCACCAGCAGCGACGCACGCGGCTGCACCTGCAGGTTGCGTGTGTGTGCCGCCAGGCCGCTGAGGTGCACCACCAGCGCGGGGCCACCTGGCCAGACCGCGTAGGGCACCATCGAGACGAAAGGCTGCGCCGGGTCGGCGGCGTCCAGCGTGCCCAGCGCCGCCACGCGGCGGCCGGCGATCAGGTCGCGCAGTTCGCGCATCAGGCGGGGTTCGTGGGTCATGGAGGGATAGGCGGCGGGTGCGATCACGGTGCCGCGGCCGGCGGTGTGCCGGCGTGGCCCTGGGCGCGCCGGTCGTCCCGCAGCATGAACAGGTACAGCCCTTCCACCTTGTCGCGCGCCCAGGGCGTCTTGCGCAGGAACTTCAGGCTGGAGGCGATGCTGGGGTCGTGGGTGAAGCAGCGCACGGGGATGCGTTCGCCCAGGCCCTCCCAGCCGTATCGGGCCTGCAGCGCCGTCACGATCGCCTCCAGTGTCATGCCGTGCAGCGGATTGCGCGGCTGTGCAGGCGGCGCATCGTTGGGAGCAGGTGGTAGGGTGGCGGACATGCGGCGATTTTGACACCGGCAACCGGTCCCTTCCGAGACGGCTGGTTTCCCGGTACGCTTGCGTTGGTCGGGTGGGCGCCGCACACTGTGGTCAGGCGGGCCGCACCAGCTGCGATACCGCGAAACCAACAGGACGCCGGAGGTAACTGAAATGACCGCCAGACGCATTCTCATCATCCAGGGCCACCCCGATCCGGATGCCCGGCATCTCTGCCACGCCTTGGAAGACGCCTATGCCGCCGGTGCGATCGATGCTGGACATGCCGTTCGGCGGGTGAATGTGGCGAAGCTGGATTTTCCGATCCTGCGCAGTCAGGCGGAATGGGACCACGGCCCGGTTCCGCCGGCACTGGTGGGTGTGCAGGCCGACATTCTGTGGGCCCAGCATCTGGTGCTGTTCTTTCCGCTGTGGCTGGGTGGCCTGCCAGCCCATTTCAAGGGCTTTCTGGAGCAGGTGGCGCGACCCGGTTTTGCGTTTACCGAGAAGGACGGCAACCCGTTCGGCCGCAAGGGGCTGACCGGCCGCTCGGCGCGGGTGGTCGTGACCCTGGGCATGCCGACCATCGTGTACCGCTGGTATTTCCGTGCCAGCGGCGTCAGATCGCTGGAGCGCAACATTCTGAGCTTTGTCGGCATCGATCCGGTGCGCGAAACCCTGATCGGCGGCGTCGATCGGCTCGGCGCCGACGGCGTGGCCGAATGGAAAGCGCAACTCGACCGGCTGGGCGCAGCCGCTGAATAGCGGCGCGTGGCATGCGCGGCATGCTTGACCTGTCGCAAGGATGCTCACGAGAGTTTGGGAGATAGTGGGCGCATGAAACAACTTTGCTTGCGGGTCCTGATTCTGGTGACCGCTTTGGGTCTGGCGGGGTGTACGGCCCTGTTGCCCAGCAGCAGCGCAGTGTCGCCGTCGTCATTCGACAGTTTCGAGGCGGCCCAGGCCGCGCTCGAAAAGACCGTTCCCTACAAGACGACGCTAGAGGAGCTCAAGGCGCTGGGTTTCGACCCTCAGGCCAGCGCCAACGTCTCGATCATTCCGTATCCCGAGGTTGTCAGCCGGCTGGCACCGTACTCCGGCGTGGCGCTCGATGCGCTCGACCCCGGCGTGCGTGACTGCATCCTGGCGCAGACCCAATGCAAGGCTTACGTCTATCGCTTCGGCCGGGTCGACCGGCAGCGCGACGGCAATTTCTTCCTCGACTTCTTCAACATCAAGCGCGATGTCCAGATGAACGGCTGGCGCTTCGAGGGACTGGTGGTGGTGCGCAACGGCATCGTGCTGTTCCGCAACAGTGCGGGCGAGTCCAAGCTCAACACGTTCGAGAAGACCACCAACCCGCTGGGCCCGTTCCAGCGCTCGGGTGAAAGCAGCGATCTCCTGCTGCGCTAACGCGCCTGGGCCGCCCGCACGCGGTTGACCTCCAGTTCGGTGACCTCCGGCGCCGCATTGCCCCAGGCGCTGCGCAGATGCGTCAGCACGGTGGCGATATCCGCATCGTCCAGCACCAGCACATAAGGCGGCATACCGAAGGGGCGCGGGTTGCCGGCGGTGGCCGGCGCAAAGCCGCCGTGCAGCACCGCGTGCACCATGTTGGTGGTCTGGGCCATGACGACGGCGCGGTTGCCCGCCAGGGCCGGATAGGCGCCCGGCACGCCTTCGCCGCGCTCGCCGTGGCAGCGCGCGCAATGGTCTTCGTACAGCCGGGCGCCGCGCTGGACGCGCGCGGCGCCTGTTGGCTTGGCGGTGGCCTGCGCGGACGGTTTGGCATCGGGCACCTGCGGCAGCGCCTTCAGGTAGGTTGCCATGGCTTGGAGGTCGGCATCACTCTGGTGCTGCGTGCTCTGGAGCACCACCTCGGCCATCGGACCACTGGCGTGGCCGCGGGCCGACTGCCCGGTCTTGAGAAAGGCGACGATCTCGGCCAGCGGCCAGTCGGCCACGCCGGCCTCGGCCCGGTCGTGCAGCGAGGGGGCGTACCCTTCCTGCAGCGCAAGCTGCCCACCGCCGGCGCCACCGGCCTTGAGCGCGCCCAGCGCGTTGCGCGCACCGTGGCATTCGGCGCAATGGGCCAGGCCTTGCACAAGGTAGGCGCCGCGGTTCCACTGGGCGGATTGCGACGGGTCGGACGCCTGCACGCCGGGGCGGAAATACAACGCACGCCAAAACGCCAGCGCTGCTTGCGTGCCGAAGGGCCAGCGCAGTGCAGGCTCGCGATTCGCCTGGGCGACGGGGGGCTGGCTCATCAGCCAGGCGTACAGGGCGTCTGAATCGGCGCGGGTGATCCGGGTCGTGCTGGTGTAGGGAAATGCAGGCGCCAGCAGTCGACCGTCGCGTGAGCGCCCGTGGTGCAAGGCGCGCCAGAAGTCATCCGCGCTCCAATGACCGATGCCGGTCGGTGCGTCGGGCGTCAGGTTGCTCGAATAGACCGTTCCGAAGGGCGTCTCGATGGCGCGTCCGCCTGCGTAGGGCGCGCCGCCACGAAGCGTGTGGCAGCCCAGGCAGTTGCCGGCTCGGGCCAGGTAGGCGCCGCGCGCCCGGGCTTCTTCCGCGGCGACGGGCACCGCTGCCGCCCGGTCCTCCGGCGCATCCCTCACGCCCAGCCACCACACGGCGGCGCCAAGGCCGGCCAGCAGCAGCACCAGCACCGCCAGGGCGCGGCCTGCGCGCGTCATGGCCGTTCTCCGGCAGCCTGCACCGCGGGCGCGCTGCCGCAGCGCCAGCGCGGTGCACCGGGCGGGGCTGGCGGCATCACGGTGGCGGGGTTGGCGGGCATCGCCACGGGCTGAGCGGCCAGCCAGGCGGCCACGGCGCTGACGTCCGTCGCATCCATGCGCCCGGCGATCTGCGCCATGCAGTCCGGTGCGTGGGCGCGGCGCTGCTGGGTCTGCCAGGCACCGATTTGGGCGTTCAGGTAGTCGCGCGGCAGGCCCAGCAGGCCCGGAATGTCCGGCGCCACGCCGGTCAGCTGCGTGCCGTGGCACTGCGTGCAGGCCGGCACCCCGCGCGCCGCATCTCCCTGGCGCGCAAGCACCTCGCCGCGGTGCAGCAACCCGGGCGAGGCAGTGACGGGCGCTGGCGGCGGGTAGGGCAGTTCCAGCGAAGAAAAATGCCGGGCGATCTCCAGCAGGTAGGCGTCGCTGAGCGGGTCCACCATGCGCGTCATCAGGCCGTAGTGGCGCCGCCCGTCGCGGAAGTTGAGCAGCTGGTGGTGAAGGTAGCCCGCCGGCTTGCCGGCCAGGCGGGGGTAGTAGCCGTCGGGTCCGGCGCGGCCCTGGTCGCCGTGGCAGGCGGTGCACGCCAGCACGCGCTGGGCCATGCTGTCTTCAAAAGGTGGCGGGGCAGCGCCAGCGCCGCTGCACAGGAACCAGACTAGCAGCGCTTGCAGCAAAAAGGAGAAAGGGGCAAAGCGTCGCGACATACCGAGGATCATGCCAAAACCCGGCGCAAAGGTTGTTCAGACGGTTGTTTGACCGAAATATGGACGAAATTGCGCCTTTCCCAGCGTCCAAAGGTCATGAAATGCTATTGAATCAGGAGTATTTCGGGTATGGGCAAGGGTGCCCGCCTGCCCGTGCAGCGCCGTGATGATGCCGCAGCGGCGACAATGGGGCGCATTCGTGTCGCCTTGGGCGCCCGGTCGTTTCCCCTTTTTTCCCTTGCTGAACATCATGTCCCTGTACCAGGTCCGCCCCGCCGTCGCGCGCGACGCCGCCACCATTGCCGCCATCCATGTCAACACCTGGCAGGAAGCCTACGAGGGCCTGCTGCCCGAAGCCGATCTGAAGGCCATTTCGGTGGACAAGCGCCTGAAGCTCTGGCGCGAGGCCATCCAGTACGGCGATCCGCAGGTGCACGTGGCGGTGGATGGAGACCGCATCGTGGGTTTCGTCGGTTTCGACCGCTCGCGCGACCCGAAGTCCAAGCCCACCACCGGCGAGATCTGGGCGATCTACGTCGGCCCCGGCGACTGGGATCAGGGCGCCGGCCTGGCGTTGTGGGACGCCGCGCGCGAGGGGCTTGTGGAAGAGGGCTGCACGGAGGTCACGCTGTGGGTGATGCTGAAGAACGAGCGTGCGCTGCGCTTCTTCGAGCTGGCCGGCTTCAAGCGCGAGCTCAACACCGCACGCACCACGCCCATGGGCAGCGTCAAGGTCGAGGAAATCCGCCTCAAACGCACGCTGGACTGATGCGCCTGCTGCACGCCGCGCGCCTTGTCGCATGAAACTGATCCTCGCGCCCATGGAAGGGCTGCTGGATTTCACGCTGCGCGACATCCTGACCCGCGTCGGCGGCGTGGACCGCTGCGTGTCGGAGTTCATCCGCATCACCGACCAGCTGCTGCCCCCGCGGGTGTTCACGCGCATCGTGCCCGAACTTCACCAAGGCAGCCGTACCCCGGCCGGCGTGCCGGTGCGCCCCCAGCTGCTGGGCTCTGACCCGTCGTGCATGGCCGAGAACGCCGCCCTGCTGGCCACGCTGGGCCCGGCCGGCATCGACCTCAACTTCGGCTGCCCGGCCAAGACGGTGAACCAGCACCGCGGCGGGGCCGTTTTGCTGGACGAGCCGGAGCTGGTCGGCCGCATCGTGGCGGCGGTGCGCCGTGCGGTGCCGCCGACCATTCCGGTGTCGGCCAAGATGCGCCTGGGCAACCGCTGCGACGGCCCGGCGCTGGACTGCGCCCGCGCCATCGACGAGGCCGGGGCGGACGAGCTGGTGGTGCATGCGCGCACCCGGGTGCAGGGCTACCGGCCGCCGGCCTACTGGGAGCGGATCCATGAGGTGCGGGCGGCGGTCCGGCTGCCTGTGATCGCCAACGGTGAGATCTGGACGGTGCAGGACGCCTGGCGCTGCCGCGACGTCACCGGCTGCGACACCCTCATGATCGGGCGCGGCCTGGTGCGAAACCCGGGCCTGGCGCTGGCCATCACAGCGGCGGATCGCGTGGCGCGCGTCGCCCCGGCCGGTGCCGGGGGCATTGCATGGAACGACCTGCTGCCGCTGATCGGCGACTTCTGGCGGCAGATTGCCATCCGCGTCGAGCCACGGCATCGCAGCGGGCGGCTCAAGCAGTGGCTGAACTACCTGCGTGGCCACTACCCCGAGGCGGAGCAGGCCTTTGCCGAGCTGCGCCTGAGCAACGACCCGGCCAGCGCCAGCCGTTGGCTGACGGCACAGCTTGCCCCGATGCCGGAGGCGCTTGCGTGACAATGGGTGGATGAACCCGCCCGCGCAGCTCCACTGGCTCGAAAACGGCATCGAGCAATCGGTGCGCTGGCGTTCGGAAAGTGGTGCCCCGCCGCCACGGCGCGTGGTGCTGGCCGACGACACGATGGGCGCCGACGCCGCCTACCGTCTGGCCTGCGAGGGCACGGCCCTGCTGTGGCGCGGCGACTTTCACAATGCCCGCCAGTTGCTGCAGGCGCTGGCCCGCCGGGCGGATCGCAAGCCGCGCCGGCCCGCCCGCGCGACCGCCGCCGGTGCCGGTGCCGAGGCCACGGCACCAACCACCCCGGCACAGGCGTTTCACCTGCACCGCCAGGCGCAGGCGCAGCGGGCCCGGGTGCTGGGCATGCTGATCATTCCGCTGGCGGCCGACTACGCCGTGCCTCTGCGCCGGGCGCCGGACTTCCGGGACGCCTGCACCGAAGCCTGGGATGCCGACGCCCGGACGGCCCGGGACGGCGCGGACAGCGTGGTGTCGCTGCGTGAACTCTCGGGCGTGGTGGGCGCACACGAGTGGCGCAAGAAAGGCGTGGAGGTCGCTTCGCTCGGCGGGCCGGGCCACAACCGGATCCATCCGCACTACGGCGTGTTCTCGCCGGTGCGCGGCGAGTACGTGCAGCTCGTGGCGCAGGCGCCGCTGCCGTCCAACACACTGGCGTTTGACGTGGGCGTGGGCACCGGGGTGCTGTCGGCGGTGCTGGCGCACCGCGGCGTACAGCGCGTGGTGGCCACCGACCAGGACCCGCGCGCGCTGGCCTGCGCCCGCGACAACCTTCAACGCCTGGGCCTGCAGGAGCGCGTCGAGGTGGTGCAGGCCGACCTGTTTCCGACACTGGCGCTCTACGGCCAGGCCCCGCTGATCGTCTGCAACCCGCCGTGGGTGCCGGCGCGCGCCAGCACCCCGGTCGAACACGCGGTGTACGACCCCGACAGCCGCATGCTGCGCGGCTTTCTGGACGGGCTGGCCGCCCACCTGGCGCCGCAGGGCGAGGGCTGGCTGGTGCTGTCGGACCTGGCGGAGCACTTGGACCTGCGCCCGCGCGAGCAGCTGCTGGGCTGGATCGAATCCGCCGGGCTGGCGGTGCGGGGGCGGCTCGACGTGCGGCCGCGCCACCCCAAGGCCGGCGACGCCAGCGACCCGCTGCACGCGGCACGGGCGGCTGAGATTACCTCGCTCTGGCGGCTGGGGCATCGTCAACAGTCATAGCGGAAATCGACCATCCGGCAAGGGGTTCAGGCATTATTCTTTCGAAAAGCTGCCGTCCCTACGACCCGCTGGCGCCAGCCGCGCCGCAGGTATCGCCGGCAGAGCGTCAGTTGCCCTTCGGCAGCGCGTTCTGCAGGGCGATCGCCATGAAGGCGGCGCTCACAGGTAACCCAAAGCGGTATCCAGTGCTGCCAGGCCCCAGGGCAGGGTCGGCGCGCCAAAGCTGAATGCCGAGGCGCTCACGCCTGTCACGCCGACCAGGGTGATCTGCACGTCGATGCTGCCACCGTCGATGGCATGAACACCGGCGGCGAATCCGATCTGGGTATTGCCGCCGCCGGTGCTGATGAGCAGATCGTCGAGTGCCATGACGTTGTTGCCGGCGTCCCGCAACTGGCTTAGGTCGATGCGGTCTTTGCCCACCTCGAAATCCAACACCATGGCCGAGAAGGCGAGGGCGCCGCGGGTGCCAACCAGGGTGATCAGGTCGGCCGACCCGTCCTTGCCGCTCAGCGATCCGCCGCGAATGTCCACCGCGCTGTGGTCGTTGTAGGCCAGCGCGATCCGGTCGTTGCCGGTACCGCCCACAAACAGCTCGCGGCCGCTTGGGAGCCCCTGGCTGCCGAGCAGCAGGTCGTTGCCCTTGCCGCCATCCAGGGCGTCCTGACCCGCGCCGCCGACCAGCAAGTCGTTGCCGTTCCCGCCGCCGAGCACATCGTTGGAAGTGCCACCGATGAGGCGGTCGTCCCCGGATGCACCATCGACGACCACATTGCCGAGCACGGTGACGCCGCGCAGGTCGATGGTGTCGGCGCTCCAGTCGCCGACCAGGCGGGTGGTGCCGGTGGCACCCGAGGCGTCGATCACCTCGATGCCGCTGGTGGCGCTGAAGCTGCGCAGGCCGATGTCCACATCGGCCCCGCTGGCCACGATACGGTCGGTGCCGGCAGCACCGGTGTCGGCGTAGGTGTCGAAGCCGGCAAAGCTGCTCCAGCCGCCGGCTTGGTTACCCGAGACGAGGTAGGTGTCCGCGCCATTGCCGCCGTCCAGGCTGTCGTCGCCACCGCCGCCGCGCAGGGTGTTGTCCGCGTCGTTGCCGAACAAGCTGTCGTTGCCGTGGTAGCCATCCACCACCACATTGCCGAGAACGGTGACGCCGCGCAGATCGATCGTGTCGGCGCTCCAGTCGCCCACCAGGCGCACGGTGCCGGTGGCACCGGACGCATCAATCTCCTCAATGCTTGACAAGGCGGCGCTGAAATTGCGCAGGCCGATGTCCACATCGGTGCCCGTGGCCACGATGCGGTCGGTGCCCAAGGCGCCGGTGTCGGCGTAGGTATCGAAGCCGCCAAAGCTGCTCCAGCCACCCGCCTGGTTGCCGGTGACCTGGTAGGTGTCGCTTCCATTGCCGCCGTCCATCGTGTCATCACCGCCTTCACCCAGGAGGAGGTCGTCGCCGTCACCACCGCGAATCAGGTCGTTGCCGTAGCCCGCGTTGACGAGGTCATCGCCCGCGCCCGCCTCGATGGTGTCTGCATTCCATTGGCCGATGATCTGGTCTGCGCCGTCGGTGCCGGTCAGCAACGAAGCCGCATCGGCGCCAATGACCAAGGTGGAACCCTTGATGAAATAGTTGAGCCAACTCGCCACGTCGGCCAACGTGGCGTTCGCGTCACCGTCCTCGTTCAGAAAGCGACCGTTCTCGATCGTGAATCCGATGTGGTAGATGCCGTCCGCCACGGTATTGACCAGGTTCTGGCCGAAATAGTTGGTGTTGGCGCCATCGTTCTGCACCAGGTGATAGCCCGTCTCGCTCCCGTTTTCGTCGTCGCCGTGCAACTCGATGAACCGGGCCAGGCGCATAGGGTCGGCGCGCAGCCAGGCATTGATCGCCTCGAGGTCGGTGCTGGTGATCCAGCTGTCGGCCATCGCGCCGGTCGCCGCGATGCCCTCCAGGATCAGGGCGTTCAGGGCGTTCGCCGCTCCAGCCCCGCCGTCGATGTCCGCTGCAGGGGAGTTGCGGGCAAGTCCGGCGTCGACCTTGATAGTGTCGACAATGCGGTCGAGTCCGGTGCCGGTGCTGGATGCGTCGGACAGGAAGTAGTTGAGCCAGTCGGCCACGTCGCTCACCGTGGCATTGGCATCGCCGTCCTCGTTGCGGAAGCGGCCGTCCACGATCTCGAAGCCGATGTGATAAACGCCGTCGGCCACGGTATTGACGAGGTTCTTGCCAAAGAAGCGGGTTGTGGCGCCGTCGTTCTGGACCAGGTGGTAGCCGGTCTCCGATCCGTTTTCGTCATCGCCATGCAGTTCGATGAAACGGGTCAGCCGCGTGGCGTCGGCCCGGATCCAGGCATTGAGGGCGATCACATCGGCGGTGGAAACCTTGCCGTCGCCGAGGGCGCCGACGGCCGTCAGGCCGTCCATGATCAACTGGTTGATGCTGTTGGCCGCGTCGGCACCGCCGGCGATTTCCGCCTCAAGGGTCTTCATGGGCAGGCCGGCGTCGGCCATGATCAGGTTGGTGATGCGGTCCAGGCCACTGGCCGTGCGGGAATGGTCGGTAAAGAACTGGGTCAGCCATGCGGCCACCTGATTGACCGATGCATTGGCATCGCCGTCTTCATTGAGGAAGCGGTTGTCCCTGATTTCGAATCCGAGGTGGTAGATGCCATCGGCTACCGTGTCGAAAAGGGCATCACCCCGGTACTTCAGGTTGCCGCCGTCATTCTGGATGAGGTGAAATCCCGTCTCTTCGGCGCCTTCGTCGTCGCCGTGCAGAGCCGTCCATTCCGGCAGCCGGTGTTCGCGAATCCAAGCATTCATCGCGATCACTTCGCTGGCCGTGAAGATGCGGTCTGTGGCTGCGCCGGTCGCTGCGGCAGCATCCAGAATGATCTGGTTCAGCCCATCCGCCGCCGCGGCGCCACCGAGCAGATCGGTTGCCATGTTGGCGCCGGACAATCCGGTGTCGGAGAAGACGGCGTCGACGAGTTGATCGAGCCCGGTGCCCGTGGTGCCGGTTACCGGCGCAGACAGCATTGAAAAGCGGCCAGCCTTGTTGCTTGACATATCTGAAACTCCCTTTGGTGATCCGAATTCCGGGGGCGCTTCGATGGAAGGACGCACGTCCGGCCCGGTCAATGAAATGACCTGCGGGTATGCTAGGGGGGGCACGCCGGATGCACCCGTAATCAGACGTCAGGGGGTGTAATCAAACGAAACGTCAAGGCGGGCCATGCCAGGGCTGACAGCCGCCTGCGGCGCACGCGGGCGGGCCTGCCGCATCAGCGCGAAGGCATGAATGCCGTCGGGATACAGCGTTTACAAAAGTCTACGGTTGTTGCGCAAAGTCGGTCGCTGCCGGAAGTCCGCTTAGCCGCCATGCGTATGGCGCAACTCCCGCTTGAGCAGCTTGCCGCTGGGGTTCTTGGGCAGGCTGTCGGCGAAGACCACGCGCTTCGGCGCCTTGAAGCTGGCCATGTGGGTGGTGCAGTGGGCAATGACCTCAGCCTCGGTCAGGGCCTTGCCGGCCTTGACCACGACCACGGCCGTGACGGCCTCGACCCAGCGCGCATCGGGCAGGCCGATCACGGCGACCTCGCTGACCTGCGGCAGGCGGTAGATCATCTCCTCCACCTCGCGGCTGGCCACGTTCTCGCCGCCGGTCTTGATCATGTCCTTCTTGCGGTCGACGACCGTGATGTAGCGCTCGGCGTCGATCATGGCCAGGTCGCCGCTGTGGAACCAGTCGCCGCTGAACGCGGCGGCGGTTCGCTCGGGATCGTTGAAGTAGCCTAGCATCAGGTGCGGCGAGCGGTGCACGATTTCGCCGACTTCACCCACCGCCACGTCGCGCAGGTCGTCGTTCACCACCCGGGTTTCCACGTTGAGAACGGCCCGGCCGGCCGAGCCGGGCTTACGCAGCTGGTCGTCGGGACCGAGCATGGTGGCCAGCGGTGCAATCTCGGTCTGGCCGTAGAGGTTCCACAGGCGCACCTTCGGTAGCCGGGTGGCCAGTTCGCGCAGGACCTCGACCGGCATGATGGAGGCGCCGTAATAGCCCTTCGCCAGGCTGGTGAGATCGGTGGTGTCGAACAGGGGCGAGCGCAGCAGCGCGATCCAGACGGTCGGCGGCGCAAAGAAGCTGGTGATGCGGTGCTTCGCGATCAGCGGCAGCAGGTGGTCGGGCACCGGCTTGGCCGTGATGACGTTGGTGGAGCCGATGTAGATCGCCGGACCGAAAAACACGTCGAGCTGCGCGCAGTGGTACAGCGGCAGCGCGTGCAGCGCCAGGTCGGCCTCGGCGATCTCGGCGTTGACCACGCAGCTCACGTACTGCCACAGCACGGCATCGTGTGTGAGCATCGCACCCTTGGGTGTGGATTCGGTGCCGCTGGTGTAGACGATCTGCGCCAGGTCGTTGCTGGTCAGTTGCACATCGGGCAGTGGAGCGGTGCAGGCGGCGAGTTCGTCAAAGGTCGTCATGCCGGGGGCGGGCTCGCTTGGGTCTTCCGACGGCAGCCAGAGGAAATCCTTCACCTTCGTGTCCAGCGCGGCGGCTGCGCGGGCCAGATCGGCCAGCCCGCTGTCGGTGGCCAGGGTCTGCGCCCCCGCGTGGCGCAGGATGTAGGCCACCTCGTCGGCCTTGAGCATGAAGTTGATTGGCACCAGCACCGCACCCAGGCGCGCCAGCGCAAAGCGCAGCGCGGCGAAGCCATGAGAGTTGCGCGCCAGCACCGCCACGCGGTCACCCGTCTCCACGCCGCGCGTCGCCAGGCCGGCGGCCAGGCGGCTCACCAGGGCATCGAATTCGCCATAGGTCCAGGTGGTAGGGCCACAGATGATGGCCGTCTTGGCGGGCAGCCGCAGGGCGCTGCGGCGCAGGGCATCGGCAATCGTCTGGCGTCGAATCGAGGGGTGCATGGTGTCTCCGCGTTTTGGTGTGAATCGCAGCGCCTTTATAACCTGCCGGCGCTCGCGGTAAAGGCATGGCCCGCGGGGCGACAGTGTCTCGAATTGCGACAAGTTTCGGTGCAATTTGTAACCAATTGAACTCCAATAAAAAGGGGTTGCGCCGCTAAACTCACTTACAAATATGAGCCATTCATGGTCGCGCAATATTCCATTCTTCAGCGTTGTTTTGAGGAGGCTGCTTCGTCGTCTGCGCGAGTGCTCGAGCACTGCGTCGACCAAGCCGTTTTGAACCTGCAGGCGGAGGCGGCGGGAACTGTTGCGGTGAATGTGCGTGACCGCCTGGCGCTGGCCACGAACGACCTATTGAAGCAGCGGTCTGGCTGGCCGCAAGCCTACGCCACCCGTTTGCGCACTGCGTTCAGAGCCGCACAGGCCGGTGGTGCGGTGGCGGAGACGCCCACGCTGTCGTCGGTTGCCGGGCAGGGGTCGAGCCTGTCCGGCTTTGCCGACCTGACCCTGGTCGATGACGCGCAGATCACCCAGAACATCGAGTTCGCCCGCCTGTCGCAGCAGCTTCGCTTGCAGGTGGATGCGCTCATGGCCGACCTCGACGCGCTGGTCTGTGCGGCGCAGGGCCTGCCCAGCGTGCAGCCCGAGCAGAACCCGCTGCGCCCGGAGGTCTTCGCCGGGGCGCTGCGTGACCTGATCAGCGACGCCCCCGTGGAGCCCGAGACCCGCGCCCGTTGGCTGAAGGCGCTGGCGGTGCCCCTTGGCCGTGAACTGCAGTCCACCTATGAATCCCTGATCGCGCTGCTGAATGCGGCCAATGTGCAGGCGGTGAGCTACCGCTGGGTGGCGGCGCCCGGCGGCGGCACCCCGGGTGGCGGGCGCGGGCAGCGCCCGGGCGCGGGCGGAGCGCCGGATGCTTCGGGGGCGCAAGCATCAAGTGGGGGTGGCTGGAGCCCGGGCAATGGCGGTGGCGGTGGCGGTGGCGGTGGCGGTGGCGGTGGCGGTGG
>NZ_JAKJEW010000047.1:0-21962 GCF_022705245.1 Candidatus Skiveiella danica
GGTCGTACCGTCGGCGCCGGTGTCGTGGCCAAGATCCTTGCTTGATTCTTCATCTGACAAGGAATAAGCATGTCTTCCAAGCAAAAAATCCGCATCCGCCTGAAGGCGTTTGACTACAAGCTGATCGATCAATCGGCCGCCGAAATCGTCGACACCGCGAAGCGCACCGGCGCGATCGTGCGGGGCCCTGTGCCCCTGCCGACCCGCATGAAGCGTTTCGACATCCTGCGTTCGCCGCACGTCAACAAGACCAGCCGCGACCAGTTTGAAATCCGCACCCACCAGCGCCTGATGGACATCGTCGATCCCACGGACAAGACGGTGGACGCACTGATGAAGCTCGACCTGCCGGCAGGGGTCGATGTGGAGATCAAGCTGCAATAAAGCCCGACGCCGGCGCGCCGGCTGTTCTTGCCAAAAACGCGAACTTGCCAGCGATGGCGGTTCGCGTTATAATTTAAGGCTCTCCCCGATTCGGGGCGAGTTTCATTAACCCTCTTTCACGTCAAAACGTGCCAGCCAATTGAAGTTGGCACGGTGGAAGACTAGGAGAAAACTATGAGTCTGAGCAACTCCCTCGGGTTGCTGGGCCGCAAGGTGGGCATGATGCGTCTGTTCACCGATGACGGGGACGCAGTGCCCGTCACGGTGGTGGATGTGTCCAACAACCGTGTGACCCAGGTCAAAACCCAAGAGAACGACGGCTACGTGGCCCTGCAGGTCACGTTCGGTTCGCGCAAGGCATCGCGCGTGACCAAGCCGCAAGCCGGCCACCTTGCGAAAGCAGGCGTCGAAGCCGGTGAGATCATTCAGGAATTTCGCGTGACGGCTGACACCGCTGCCCAGTACGCGGCGGGTGCAACCCTGCCCGTGACGGCGCTGTTTGCGGTTGGCCAGAAGGTGGACGTGCAGGGCACGACCATCGGCAAGGGCTACGCAGGCACCATCAAGCGTCATCACATGAGCTCGCAGCGTGCGTCCCACGGTAACAGCCGTTCGCACAACGTGCCGGGCTCCATCGGCATGGCGCAGGACCCGGGTCGCGTGTTTCCGGGCAAGCGCATGACCGGTCATCTCGGCGATGACCTCGTGACGACCCAGAACCTCGATGTGATCCGTGTCGACGAGGCCCGTCAACTGCTGCTGATCAAGGGTGCCATTCCCGGATCCAAGGGAGGTTTCGTGACGGTTCGTCCCGCGGTCAAAATCAAATCCAGCAAAGGAGCGAACTGATGCAGCTCGAACTCCTGAACGATCAAGGTCAGGCGGCTTCCAAGTTTGAGGCGCCCGAGACCGTGTTTGGTCGCGCATACAACGAAGATCTGGTGCACCAGGTCGTGGTCGCCTACCAGGCCAATGCCCGCCAGGGCACCCGTGCCCAGAAGGACCGCGAGCAGGTCAAGCACTCGACCAAGAAGCCGTTCAAGCAAAAGGGAACGGGCCGTGCCCGCGCCGGTATGACGTCTTCGCCGCTGTGGCGCGGAGGCGGCCGGACCTTCCCGAACATGCCCGACGAGAACTTCAGCCAGAAAATCAACAAGAAGATGTACCGCGCCGGCATGGCCTCCATCTTCTCGCAACTGGCGCGCGAAGGCCGTCTGGCCGTGGTCGACTCGCTGACAGTCGATTCCCCCAAGACCAAGCAGCTCGCCGAGAA
This sequence comes from Candidatus Skiveiella danica, assembly GCF_022705245.1. NCBI lineage: Bacteria > Pseudomonadati > Pseudomonadota > Betaproteobacteria > Burkholderiales > Comamonadaceae > Candidatus Skiveiella > Candidatus Skiveiella danica. Next base: position 1,658 of record NZ_JAKJEW010000047.1, read on the forward strand.
GTTCAAGGCGATGAATCTGCAGTCGGTCATGGTGATTGCCGATGAAGTCGACGAGAACCTGTACCTGGCCTCACGCAACCTGGTCAACGTGCTCATCGTCGAGCCGCGTTACGCAGATCCGGTGTCGCTGGTGCATTACAAGAAAGTGCTCGTCACCAAGGGTGCTATCGACAAACTCAAGGAGATGTTCGCATGAGCCGCGTAAATCCGTCGCCTGCCAGTCTCAAGTTTGACGAAGGCCGTCTGATGCAGGTGCTGGTCGCGCCCATCGTGTCCGAAAAGGCCACGATGATCGCCGACAAGAGCAATGCGGTGACGTTCAAGGTGCTGCAGGACGCTTCCAAGCCTGAAATCAAAGCCGCTGTGGAGTTGATGTTCAAGGTCGAGGTCAAGGGCGTGTCTGTGGTGAACACCAAGGGCAAGACCAAGCGCTTCGGCAAGTCGGTCGGTCGCCGCGACAACGTTCGCAAGGCCTACGTGACGCTGAAGCCCGGTCAGGAGCTCAACCTTTCCGGTGAGGGTGCTTAATCATGGCAGTCATTAAACTGAAACCGACCTCCCCCGGCCGTCGTGGCGTGGTGAAGGTCACGCGCGACCACCTGTACAAGGGTGAGCCGTTTGCACCTCTGCTGGAGCCCCAGTTCCAGAAGTCCGGCCGCAACAACAACGGCCACATCACCACCCGTCACAAGGGCGGTGGGCACAAGCACCACTACCGTGTGGTCGATTTCCGTCGCAACAAGGACGCGATTCCGGCCAAGGTCGAGCGCATCGAGTACGACCCGAACCGCACCGCCCACATTGCGCTGGTGTGTTACGCCGACGGTGAGCGCCGCTACATTATTGCTCCGCGCAACCTTGAGGTGGGTGCATCGCTGATCAGTGGCTCGGAAGCGCCGATCCGTGTCGGCAACACGCTGCCGATCCGCAACATTCCGGTCGGTTCGACGATTCACTGCATCGAGCTGCAGCCGGGCAAGGGCGCGCAGATCGCCCGCTCGGCCGGCACGTCGGCCACGCTGCTGGCCCGTGAAGGCACCTACGCCCAGGTTCGCATGCGTTCCGGCGAAGTTCGCAAGGTTCATGTCGAGTGCCGCGCCACGATTGGCGAAGTGGCCAACGAAGAGCACAGCCTGCGCCGTCTCGGCAAGGCCGGTGTGAAGCGCTGGATGGGGATTCGCCCGACCGTTCGCGGCGTGGTGATGAACCCGGTCGACCACCCGCACGGTGGTGGCGAAGGCAAGACCGGCGAAGGCCGCCATGCCGTCGATCCGTGGGGTAACCTGACCAAGGGTTACCGCACCCGTAACAACAAGCGCACGCAGGTCATGATCGTGTCGCGTCGGAAGAAGTAAGGGGTAACAAATGACTCGCTCTCTCAAAAAGGGTCCGTTTGTTGACCACCACCTGGTGGCCAAGGTCGACAAGGCCGTCACCACCAAGGACAAGAAACCGATCAAGACCTGGTCGCGTCGCTCCATGGTTCTGCCCGAGTTCATCGGGCTGACCATCGCCGTGCACAACGGCAAGCAGCACGTGCCTGTTTACATCACCGACCAGATGGTGGGCCACAAGCTGGGCGAGTTCGCGCTCACCCGGACTTTCAAGGGTCACCCGGCGGACAAAAAAGTCCAGAAGAAATAAGGAAAGACCATGGAAACACGTGCAGTCCTCCGGGGCGTCCGTCTGTCGGTCGACAAAGGCCGTCTGGTCGCCGACCTGATTCGTGGCAAGAAAGTGGACCAGGCGCTCAACACGCTGCAGTTCACCCAGAAAAAAGCCGCCGTGATCATCAAGAAGGTGCTTGAGTCCGCCATTGCCAACGCCGAGCACAACGACGGCGCCGACATCGACGAACTGAAGGTCAAGACCATTTACGTCGAGCAGGGCGCCTCGTTGAGGCGCTTCACGGCCCGCGCCAAGGGCCGCGGCAACCAAATCAGAAAGCCCACGTGCCATGTGTACGTGACGGTTGGAAACTGAGAGAGGCCAGGAACTTATGGGACAAAAAATCCACCCCACCGGCTTCCGGCTTTCGATCAGCCGCAACTGGTCTTCCCGCTGGTATGCGAACAACCGTGACTTCGCCGGCATGCTGGCCGAAGACATCAAGGTTCGTGAATACCTGAAGACCAAGCTGAAGAACGCTGCGGTTTCGCGCATCCTGATTGAGCGTCCTGCCAAGAACGCCCGCATCACCATCTTCTCGGCACGTCCGGGCGTGGTGATCGGCAAGAAGGGCGAAGACATCGAAGCGCTCAAGAAGGAACTGTCCAGCCGCCTCGGCGTGCCGGTCGCGGTCAACATCGAGGAAGTGCGCAAGCCTGAAATCGATGCCAAGCTGATCGCCGACAGCATCACCCAGCAGCTCGAGAAGCGCATCATGTTCCGTCGCGCCATGAAGCGCGCCATGCAGAACGCGATGCGCCTGGGTGCCCTGGGCATCAAGATCATGTCGTCGGGCCGTTTGAACGGGATTGAAATTGCCCGTTGCGAGTGGTATCGCGAAGGTCGCGTGCCGCTTCACACGATGCGTGCCGACATCGACTACGGCACCTCTGAAGCCAAGACGACGTACGGCGTCATCGGCGTCAAGGTCTGGGTCTACAAAGGCGACACGCTGGGCCGCAATGACCTGCCTGCCGTGGAGACCCCGCGTCCGGACGACGAGCGTCGCCCGCGCGGTCCGCGCCGCGATGCCCGTCCCGGCGATCGCCCGGCCGGTGACCGCCGCGGTGCGCCGCGTCGCGCCGCTGGCGTGAATGCCGCGCCAGCCGATGGCAGCGACAAGCCCGCAGAAGCGATTGGCGCCGATGCGAAAACCACCGTTAAGCGCGTCCGCAAGGTAGGCGCGCCAGCTGCAGCAGCTGACGGTGTCAAAGGAGAATAAACATGCTGCAACCTGCTCGCAGAAAATATCGCAAGGAGCAAAAGGGCCGTAACACCGGTGTTGCCACTCGTGGCAATACCGTTGCTTTCGGTGACTTTGGTCTCAAGTCCGTCGATCGCGGCCGCCTGACGGCGCGCCAGATCGAGTCCGCTCGTCGGGCTATTTCCCGCCACGTCAAGCGCGGTGGCCGGATCTGGATCCGGGTGTTTCCGGACAAGCCGATTTCCCACAAACCCGCCGAAGTGCGGATGGGTAACGGCAAGGGCAACCCCGAGTACTACGTGGCCGAGATTCAGCCCGGCAAGGTGATCTACGAGATCGTCGGCGTGTCGGAAGAACTGGCCCGCGAAGCGTTCCGCCTGGCTGCCGCCAAACTGCCCCTGCGCACCACGTTCGTGGCGCGCATGATTGGTCAATGATTCAGGAGAATGAAGAAATGAAAGCTGCTGAACTTCGCCAGAAAGACGTTGCCGGCATCGAAGCCGAAGTGAAAGCCCTGCAAAAGGCCCATTTCGGCCTGCGCATGCAGAAAGCCACGCAACAACTCAACAACACCGCCACGCTGCGCAGCACGCGCCGCGACATCGCGCGGGCCAAGACCATTCTTGCTGAAAAGCAAGCTGCCAAGTAAGGAGTGACCATGACGGAAGCTAAGACATCCCTCAAGCGCACCTTGATCGGCAAGGTGGTGAGCGCCAAGCGCGCCAAGACGGTGACGGTGCTCGTCGAGCGCCGCGTGAAGCACGAGCTCTATGGCAAGATCGTTGCCAAGTCGAGCAAGTACCACGCCCACGACGAATCGGGCCAGTACCAGCTGGGCGACGTGATTGAAATCACCGAAAGCCGTCCGATTTCGAAGACCAAGAACTGGGTCGCGTCCCGCCTGGTGGAAAAGGCTGCAGCGGTCTAAGCCCAAGCAGCACCTGGACAGCACGTCCGTCGGAAACGGCCCACAATGTGGGTCGTTTTTGTTTTTGGGGCCTCGCTTGCTTGCAACGCGCCCTGTTCCCTGTAACTACTGGAGATTTTCATGATCAAAGTTGGAGACACCCTTCCCTCGGCCACCCTGATGGAGTACGTTGAAGTCGAAGGCAACGGCTGCAGCATCGGCCCCAACCCCGTGGACGTCACCAAGGCGTCCGCCGGCAAGACGATCGCGTTGTTCGCTCTGCCCGGCGCTTTCACGCCGACCTGTTCGGCCAAGCACGTGCCCGGTTATGTGCAGGCGTTTGACGAGTTCAAGGCCGCTGGCGTCGACGAGATCTGGTGCGTGAGCGTCAATGATGCGTTCGTGATGGGCGCCTGGGCGCGTGACCAGAAGACCGGCGCCAAGGTTCGCATGCTGGGCGACGGCAGTGCTGCTTTCGCGCAGGCCACGGGCCTGACGCTCGACCTCACCGGCAAGGGCATGGGCCTGCGCAGCAACCGGTATTCGATGCTCGTCAAGGACGGCAAGGTCGCCACGCTCAACATCGAAGCGCCCGGCAAGTTCGAAGTCAGCGATGCTGCGACGTTGCTGGCGCAGGCGAAGGGCTGAAAGCAGCTGCAATTGCTACATAACCTGTAGCGACGTTTGACCTGTTGGCGCTGGGTATGTGCCCGAAAGCTCAGAGATCGGCCTTCAGGTAGTGCGCACCGACGATGGGGCTGTGGTAGTAGGGTGGAATATCCTCGAAGCCAAGGTCTTCGTAGAGTGCTCGGGCGGCCTCCATGTCGTCCAGTGTGTCCAGCAGCACGCAGCTGTAGCCGGCGCGCCGGGCGGCATCGAGAATCGCCTCGGCGAGCTGCCGCCCCAGTCCTGAGCCCCGAAAGGCCTTTCTGACGTAGAGGCGTTTCATCTCGCTGGCATTGGGGTAGTCGACGTTGTCGAGCGGACGCATCGCGCAACAGCCTGCGATCTGTCCGTTCACCAAGGCGAGCAGCAGCGCGCCGCGTGGCTCGGCGTAATCACCCGGCAGGCCGTCGAGTTCGGCCTCGAAATTCTGGAAGCAGAGATCCACACCCAATGATCGGGCGTACTCCCGGAAGATGAGACGCGTCGCGTCCCACTCAGCCGGGGTGGACGGGGTTAAGAACTGGATCGGGGGGGCTTCCACGGAAACACTCAGGAACCGGATGGGCCGCAGTGTAGCGGGTCGGCACAGATGACCCGCAGGCACCCAAACTGCGCCCACTCGTTGGGCCATTAGCCGCTGCGTCGGCTCGACTTCCGTTTCAGGGGTGGGCAAGAGACGATCAATCGTCAGAAATTCGGCGTCTCGACCGCCTTCGGCGCGGGCGGCGGTGCGGGCAGCCAGACGCCGCTGGCCCCATAAACAGCCGACGCCGCCACAACCACCGCCACAGCAAAGGCCACGATTCCGCCTCCGCGGGCCGATTCACCTTGGGCGTTGTCTTTCCAGCCGGTGATCATGGGCCTGATGAGCGACCGCTTCTTCCTGCGGGTGTAAAACAGGACCGCCACGACATGCAGGGCGACCAGCGCGTAAAGCGCGTTGGAGAGCAGTTGGTGAAAGCCGGTCAACCGGTTACTGATGTCCTTCGTGACCAGATCGGCCAACGGGCCGGAAAAGACGATGTCGTCGTTGCCGACAAGCCCTGAGGCCACCTGCACGGCTAGCAGCGCGAGCAGCCCGAACACTGAGAGCGCTCCGAGTGGGTTGTGTCCTTCGCCGCGCCATTGGCCGCGCCAGTAAGCCGCGACTTTGCCGGGCGTCGGAAAGAATTGAATAAAGCGGGCGTAGGTCGACCCGACAAATCCCCAGACCAGGCGAAACGCCAGCAGGCCCACGATGGACAGCCCGAAGCGCCCGTGCCAGTCCATCAGGGCGCCCCCCTGTAGTCCGGTGACCACGGCGCCAGTGACAGCAGCGGCGAGCAGCCAGTGAAAGAGGCGGGTCGACAAATCCCACACGAATACACGCTGCTCACCCATGGCCGGACCTCGTCAGAAATCAAAGAAAACAGGCGCCCGAAGGCGCCCGCGAACAGGGAGGCAGTAAGAACTACCGCTTGGCCTTGAAGCTGTCATGGCAGTTGTCGCAGGTCTTCGCCAGTCGCCCGAACTGCTCCTTCACGGCTGCCGCATCGCCGGTCGCCGCGACCTTGGCCATCTCGTTGGCCTCCTTGTTAAAGGCGCCGCCAACTTGGCCGACCTTTTCCCGCTCCGTCCAGAATTCGGCCTTGGCTCGTGTCGGTTCCCAGCCGGTACCCTTGTCGGTACCTGGCAGGAAAAGCGCGCCCATGCCGGAATTGGCGACGGCTTGGATCGCGTTGGCCGCCTTGATCACTTCTTCCTTGTTGTAGGTGCCATTGACGTTGGCGTAGATTCGGGTCATGTTCCAGGCCATGAAGGTGTACCCGGACTGGCGGAACTTGATCGCGTCCTCGGGCTTGATCTGGGCCACGGCGGAACCCGCGGCGAGCGAAACAGACAGCGCGGCGAGGGCCAACTTGAAAACCATGATGTATCTCCGTAGAAAGTGAATGAAGCGGTCGCCGGCGGCCGTGGACAGAAGCCGGTCTGGAACGCGGCGCGAGTATAGCCAGACCGCGGAAATCGTGCAGGAAGCGGTGAAATGTGGCCGAACCGATCGAAGTTACGCGCACGTCGGTGGCGGGCATCATTGCCTAAATTACTCCTGAAAAGAGAGCGTCTTGTGGCCGTTCGGCGCTGGGATGGGAACAATTTCGCCGCAAAAAGACAGTCCTGCGGGCCTCCTGGCGCCCGTTGTGCCCGCTCGGCCCGCTGTGCAGCTGCCGGAAGCCCCCGAGCGCAGGCTCAGAATGCCTTGGCCAGTTCCAGCGTCAGCACGGCCGGCAGTTGGGCGCGCAACGCGTTTCGGCTGACCCGGGTCATGCTGTCGCCGGCCCAGCTCGCGACTTCGAAAGTGTCCACATCGTCCGTCACTTCGAGGAAGCCAAAACGCGGATCCAGTCGGCGGATGTCCTGCATCAGGGCATCGAATTCGTTGTCACGCAGACGCTCGTCGACAATGATCATGTGGGGCTGGTCGCGTTCGGTGTAACGAACCGCCTTCGCGGAGGTGGCCACGGTGTCCGCCCGCAGGCCCAGCGCCCGACAGGCTTTCTCGACCTCACCGCGCACGGCCGCGTCGGTGCTGATCAGCAGGATCCTCAGGCCGGCCAGGGCCTTGGTTCCCGTGTGCAGGGCCGAGTCGCTGCTGCTGGACTCGATCTCCATCGAGGTCAGGCCTTCCAGGTGCTTGACGGTCCGCGCGAATTCGAGCCTCAAGGTCGTGTCGATGCCCTGGTTGGTAGCGGACAGTATGACGCCCATGGTCCTGGCGATCTGGCTGAGCAGGTGCCAGCGCAGTGACGCGCTCGCCGTGCCGTTGCGGCCAGGCTCCGGTGGGTCGGCACGACGGGTCGCCGCGATGGACAGCAAACCGTGTTCAGGCCACGCACTGATGGCGAGGTTCACGGCGACGTGCACGCTGTTGTCCATGGCCCAGTCGATGGCGGTCTCGACCAGGTTGGACAGCAGCCCGGGGTCGACCACGATTTCAACCGGCTTGATGGCTTGCGCGAGCAGAATGCCACGTTCCTGAAAAGCGTCTTGACGCTCGTGCAGGGCGCTCTGGACCATCTGATCCAGCGACACCCGTTCATGCGATTGGCGCAACCGGCCTTCGGACAGGCGGGCCAGTTGCTGGCTTTGGCGGACGATCAGGTTCGCCTGTTCCAGCGCCTGTTCCAGTTCGCGCGCTTCCCCAGCCGACAAACGGTCGCTTTCGCCCAACGCCTGAATGATCCGGCGCAGCGTATGCAGGGGGATGGACAACTCGGCGCCAATGACGCCGGCGATGCCGAAATCCGTTCGCGGTGTGCCCGAACCTGCCGCTTTCGTCGGCTTGCTTCCCGCCGGGAATGGGTCTGTGCCAAGCGTGCTCATGCCCGCAGAATAACGCACGGAAGAAGCCGGGCCATCCGGGTCCGCGCCTAATTCAATTTCGAGGACTGAAGACAATCCAGCAGCAGACCGGTCAATGCCTGCGGCGCGCTGATCATCGGGTCGTGCCCGGTGAGCAGTTCCAGCACCCTGGAGCCGGGTAGCCAGGCGCCGTCCCAGAATCGCGGATCGCAGACGCGGGTGCGAATCACATCGATGGTCGCCAGGGGTGGCTGCGAGCAGTTGATGAAGGTGCGAGGTATTTGCGCCACCCGCCGGGGGTCGAAGTCGAGTGGCGCCAGGTAGGTGTGCCCAGGGTGCGGAGTCTGGCGCCGCTGCACCCAGTCATGGTCTGCACCTTGCAGGCCGAAAACGGAGGGATCCGGCGGCGGAAAACTATGGTCGGGGGACGCCGCGGCCGCGGCCAGGCGCGTCTCGCGCGTCGCGCTGGCGTGGGTGCTGCTCCAGCTCTCGCCGGGCTTGGGCACCACCGCATCGACATACACCAGGTGGGACAGGCGCTGCGTCAGGCGATCGGCCACTGCCGTTCCCAACATACCGGCATAGGAGTGCACCGCCAGCACGACATCGGCCATCTCTTCGGCCTCGATGGCGCCGATCACATCGGCGATGTGGGTTTCGAGCGTGATCGACGCACTCATGAGATGCGCCCGATCACCCAGTCCGGTCAGGGTCACGGCGTGGGCGCGGTGCCCGGCGCGGATCAAGGCTTCGGTCACATGTCGCCAGCACCAAGCACCGTGCCAGGCACCGTGCACAAGGACAAAGTTCGCCATCAGATCACCTGGCCTTCCTTCAGGGCGCTGATGTGGGCCTCGGAGTAGCCCAGCAACGTGCGCAGCACCTCGTCGGTCTGTTCGCCCAGCAGGGGCGGTGGCCGGTCGGTTCGCACCGGTGTTGCGCTGAGCTTGATCGGGCTCGACACCAGATGCAGGCCGGGGTTGATGGGATGCGGCCAGGTCGTGACCATGCCGCGCTCGCGCACCTGAGGATCATCGAAAACCTCGGCGATGTTGTTGATGGCCCCGCAGGGCACCTTGGCTGCCTCCAGCGCGGCCAGCCATGCCGCCTTGTTGCGTGTGCGCATGATGTCCTGCAACAGGGGCACCAGCTCCAGGCGGTTGCGCACCCGGTCCTGGTTGCGTGCGTAGCGTGGATCGGTGGCGAGCTCGGGATGCCCCGCCACCGCACAGAACTTGGCGTACTGGCTGTCGTTGCCCACCGCGAGGATCAGGTGGTCCTTGTGCCCATCGGCGGCGGGTGCGACCTCGAACACCTGGTAGGGCACGATATTCTGGTGGGCGTTGCCGGCGCGCCCGGGCACCTTGCCGCCCACGAGGTAATTGGCGCCCATGTTGGCCAGCATGGCCACCTGGGTGTCCAGCAGCGCAGCGTCCACATGCTGGCCTTCACCGGTGCGCTCGGCATGGCGCAGCGCCGCCAGGATGGCCACGGTGGCGTACATGCCGGTGAACAGGTCCGCCACCGCCACGCCCACTTTCTGCGGCCCTCCGCCGATGTCATCGCGCTCGCCGGTGATGCTCATCAGGCCACCCATGCCCTGGATGGCATAGTCGTAGCCGGCGCGCTCGCGGTAAGGCCCGGTCTGGCCGAAACCGGTCACGCTGCAGTAGACCAGACGCGGGTTCAACGCTTTCAGGCTGTCGTAGTCCAGGCCGTAGCGCGCCATGTCACCGACCTTGAAGTTCTCCACGAACACGTGGCAATGCTGCACCAGGTCGCGGATCAGCGCCTGCCCTTGCGGTTGCGCGATATCGCAGGTGACCGACCGCTTGTTCCGGTTCGCACCGAGGTAATAGGCCGCCTCGGCCGAATCGTTGCCGGCACTGTCCTTCAGGAAAGGCGGGCCCCAGGTGCGGGTGTCATCCCCTGTGCCGGGACGCTCGATCTTGATCACATCGGCGCCCAGGTCTGCCAGTGTCTGGGTGCACCACGGGCCGGCCAGCACGCGGGACAAATCGAGGATACGGATGCCATCAAGTGAATTCATGCCTTCATTGTCGCGAAAAAGAGCCGGCCGTGATAATGGCCAGGATGCGCTGGATGATTCCGTTCCTGTTACCAACGTTGGCTTGGCTGGCGGCGTGCTCCCCTGCGTGGAACTGGCGCGAGGTGCGTCTGGAGGATGCACCACTGACGGCGATGCTGCCCTGCAAGCCGGACCAGGCGAGCCAGACGGTCACATTGGCCGGCGCAACGGCGGAACTGCAGATGACGGGTTGCGAGTCCGGCGGCGCCACGCTGGCCGTCAGCCGGGTGCGCTTGCCGTCAGGCGCGAGCGCAGCCGAGGCCCTGTCGCAGTGGCGCGCGGTGACCCTCGCTGGCATGAAGGCGCAGAACGTGCAAGAGCAACCGTTCCAGCCTGTCGGCAGCCTGGCCTTGCCCCAGTCGGCCCGTGTCGTGGCCAGCGGACGGTACCGTGACGGTCGAGCGGTGAACGCGCAGGCCGTCTGGTTTGCACAAGTGTCGCCGCAAGGCGTGTGGCTATATCACGCCGTGATCTACGCCGATGCGATCGGCGCCGAGGTGGCAGACACCTTCTTCAGCGGACTCAAGCTCAGGGCCCCGACATGAGCCTGCTGCCGCGCCGCGTCGCTGTCGTCGTATTCCTGGCCTTTGCGTTCGCCTACTTCATTTCCGCGCTGCTGAGGGCCATCACAGCGACGTTGTCACCGGTGCTGACGCTGGAGCTGGGACTGAACGCGCGGGATCTGGGCTTGTTGGCCGGGGGCTATTTTCTGGGCTTTTCCTTGACTCAGCTGCCGATGGGCGCGTGGCTGGACAGACATGGCCCACGCAAGGTGATCCTGAGCCTGCTGAGCGTGGCCGTGGTGGGGTGTCTGGCGTTTTCACTGGCCGGCGGATTCCCTGCGTTGCTGGGCGCGCGCGTGCTGATCGGCGCCGGAGTGAGCGCCTGCCTGATGGCGCCATTGACCGGCAACCGGCGCTGGCTCGACGCCAGCACCCAGTTGCGCGCCAACTCATGGATGCTGATGACAGGGTCGCTGGGCATGGTGGCCTCGACACTGCCGGTGCAGTGGCTGGTGCCGCTGGTGGGCTGGCGCCCGCTGTTCTGGGGACTGGCTGTGGCGATTGTGCTGGCGATGGCCTTGATTGCCGTGCGGGTTCCGGGCTGGACGTCCATGGCGCCAGCGTCCGGATCATCGCCCGGGGCCGACGCCAGCTATGCGCAGGTCTGGCGCAACGCCTATTTCCGCAGGATGACGCCGATCGGCTTCTTCAGTTATGGTGGTCTGATTGCCATGCAGACGCTGTGGGCGGTGCCCTGGATGATCAAGGTCGCCGGCTACAGCGGCGAGCAGGCGGCGAAGGGCCTGTTCTGGATCAACGTGGCCATGCTGTGCACCTTCTGGACCTGGGGCATGGTCAATCCCTGGCTCGTGCGCCGGGGCTTCGCGGCAGAGCGCCTGATCACCTGGGGGCTGCCGTCGAGCTTTATCCTGTTGGCTATCATTATCATAGCTAAAGAAGACCTTTCAACGCTGGCAACGCCGGCATTTGCCCTGTATTGCATGAGCTGCAGCTTCGTTTCGCTGGCGCAACCCGCGGTGGGCATGGCTTTTCCGCAGGCGCTGGCCGGCCGGGCGCTGTCGGCTTACAACCTGGTGATCTTTGCCGGCGTGTTCGTCGTCCAGTGGGGCATTGGCCTGCTGATTGATGGATTCAAGGCACTGGGCGTGGCCGAGGTCGCGGCCTATCAGGCGGCGGCGGGGGTTTTCCTGGCCTGTTGCATGGCATCCTATGCCTATTTCCTTTGGGCGAAACCTCATAATCAGGGCTCATGAACAGCATCCTCATCATTGCCCACGCGCCGCTGGCCCATGCCTTGCGTGCCTGTGCGCTGCACGTCTTTCCCGAGTGCGGCGTCAGCGTGGCGGCGATCGATGTGGCGCCTAATGCGCCGCCCGAAGAAACCCTGGCGGCGTCCCGGATCGCCCTGCGGCAGTTGCGCGATCGCCCGGGCACCGAAGGCGTCGTGGTGCTGACCGATGTGTTCGGCGCGACGCCCTGCAATGTGGCGCAGAAGCTCGTGGACGGCCTTACGTCCCGGCTGGTGACCGGTGTCAACCTGCCCATGTTGCTGCGCGCTGTGAGCTACCGGCATGAGCCTCTGGAGGCGCTGATCTCGCGCGCCGTCACCGGCGGCACCCAAGGCGTGATGCAGGTGGCCGTGACCGCGCCCCAAAACCAGTCCAAGCGAAACCATGTTAAAGACCAGCACGATCATCAGCAATAAACTCGGCCTGCATGCGCGGGCCTCGGCCAAGCTCACCAAGCTGGCGGGTAGCTTCCCCTGCGAGGTGTGGCTGAGCCGTGGCGAGCGGCGCGTCAACGCCAAGAGCATCATGGGCGTCATGATGCTGGCCGCGGGACTCGGCAGCGAGGTCACGCTGGAGACCCAGGGCGATCGCGAGCAGGAAGCCATGGATGCGCTGCTTGCCCTGATGGCCGACAAGTTCGGCGAGGGCGAGTAATTGGCCCCCACGCTCCCTCACGGCGTGTGGTCGCTGGACGTGCCTCAGCCAGAGGCAACGGCTCTTCGTGCCGTCCGGATGTGCGCAGGCATATCCGGAGCCGCGGCTCTCAGCCCCTCGGGGGGGGACCTTGCATGGGGCGGCCCGGTGCCGTTCGGAAAATGACCTTCAGCGTCCACGGCATACCAGTTGCCCGTGGGGTGGCCATCGGGCGCGCGGTGATCGTGGCGTCCAGCCGGCTGGACGTGGCGCATTACTTCATTACGTCCGACCAGGTGGAGAGCGAGATCGACCGGGTGCGTGCCGGGCGCAATGCCGTGGTCGACGAGTTGCAGCGCTTGCAGCAGGAAATGCCCAAGGATGCGCCGCACGAGCTGGCGGCCTTGCTCGATGTGCACCTGATGCTGCTGCAGGACGAGGCGCTGACCAGTGGTGTGAAGCACTGGATCCGCGATCGTCTCTACAACGCCGAGTGGGCGCTGACCACCCAGTTCGAGGTCATTTCGCGCCAGTTCGACGAGATGGAGGACGAGTACCTGCGTGAGCGCAAGGCCGATCTGGAGCAGGTGGTCGAGCGCGTGTTGCGGCGCATGCTGGGTGCGGCATCGCCGGTCGTGGCGCCGCCGGTTCGACACAAGCGCCAGCAGGATCTGCTGCTGGATGACACTCTGGATGTGCCGCTGGTGCTGGTGGCGCACGACCTGTCTCCGGCCGACATGCTGCAGTTCAAGCAAAGTGTGTTTGCCGGGTTCGTCACCGACGTGGGCGGCAAGACCTCGCATACAGCCATCGTGGCGCGCAGCATGGACATTCCCGCCGTGGTGGGAGCGCGCTCGGCCTCCCAGCTGATCCGCCAGGACGACTGGATCATCATCGACGGCGATGCCGGCGTCGTGATCGTCGATCCGTCGCCGATCATCCTCGCCGAATACGGGTTCCGCCAGCGCCAGGGCGAGCTCGAGCGCGAGCGCCTGTCGCGCCTGCGCAATACCGCGGCCATCACGCTGGATGGTCAGCGCATCGAGCTGCTGGCCAACATCGAAATGCCGGATGACACCTTGCCCGCGCTGAAGGTCGGTGCGGTGGGCGTGGGGCTGTTCCGCAGCGAATTCCTGTTCATGGGGCGTCACGGCCGCCTGCCTGACGAGGAAGAGCAGTACCAGGCCTACCGGCGCGCTGTCGAAGGCATGCAGGGGCTCCCCGTGACGATCCGGACCGTGGACGTAGGGGCCGACAAGCCGCTGGACGACGCGCACCACGACGATGCGCACCTGAATCCGGCACTGGGGCTGCGGGCCATCCGCTGGAGTCTGGCGGACCCGGCCATGTTTCTGACCCAGTTGCGCGCCATTCTTCGGGCGGCGGCCCACGGCCAGGTGAACCTGTTGATCCCCATGCTGGCGCACGGCAGCGAGATCCGCCAGACGCTCTCCTTGATCGACCATGCGCGCGTGCAACTGGACAACCAGGGCATGGTCTACGGCCCGCTCAAGCTCGGGGCCATGATCGAGATTCCGGCTGCGGCGCTGACGCTGAAGCTGTTCCTGAAGTATTTCGATTTCCTGTCCATCGGCACCAACGACCTGATCCAGTACACGCTGGCCATCGATCGCGCCGACGAATCCGTGGCCCATCTCTACGACCCCCTGCATCCAGCGGTTCTGCGGCTGGTGGCTGACACGATCGCCGAATGCAACGCGCAGGGCAAGGGTGTCAGTGTCTGTGGCGAAATGGCGGGCGACACCGCGCTGACGCGGCTGTTGCTCGGTCTGGGGCTGCGAAGTTTTTCCATGCACCCCGCCCAGATTCTGGCGGTCAAGCAGGAAGTGCTGCGCGCCGACACTGGCAAGCTGCGGCCCTGGGCGCAAACGGTGCTCGAAGCCGACGAGCCAGCCAGCGTCCTGGCACGCTGACAAGTTCCGCTGGGATCGAAGTCCGGCGCCGCCACGCCGGCTTGTGCGGAAGAATCACCAACCCGGCTGCCGACAGGTCGACAAGGGTCAGCGTTGACGCACGTCAAGGCTTGGTCGAAGCCGTGCCGCCATACTGCAGCCCCTCGGTACCGGCTGGTGCGCGGCCATGTGGAACCGCCGGCCTCAACCGATCATCACACAGGACATGCCATGGGTAATTTTGATCACAAGGGCCTGATTCAGGATATCAACGAGAGCCTCGGGCCGTTTCGCAAGTCCCAATCCGAGGCCATGGCCGGCTTCGGGCAACTGGCGCGCGCCTCGATGGCCGAGGGGGCGATCAGCGCCAAGCACAAGGAGTTGATCGCGCTGGCCATCGGCGTGACCCAGCGCTGCTCCGGTTGCGTGGGCTTTCATGTCAAGGCGCTGCACCGGCTCGGCTGCACCCGTGCCGAACTGGAGGAGATGCTGGCCGTCTGCGTGTACATGGGCGGCGGCCCGGCACTGATGGTGGCTGCCGAAGCGCTGGCGGCCTGGGAAAAGATGGCGCCGGGCGCCTGACAGCGCCCTTTTTGTAGATATTGACGTCTTTTCGACCGTTTCCCAGCGTCGAATGGACGTATGTCGCTATTAAATCAGGAGTGATTCAGGCCTTAGGCTGGCCCATTGCGTGACCGGCCTGCTGGTCGGCGTGGTAGCTGGAGCGCACCATCGCGCCGACGGCCGCGTGCCTGAAACCCATCTCATAGGCCTTGGCCTCGAACATCTTGAAGGTGTCGGGGTGCACATAGCGCTTCACGGTCAGGTGCGAGGTGCTCGGCGCCAGGTACTGGCCGATGGTCAGCATGTCGATGTGGTGCGCGCGCATGTCGCGCATCACGTCCAGGATTTCCTCATCCGTCTCGCCCAGGCCCACCATCAGCCCGCTCTTGGTGGGGATGTCCGGGAACAACGCCTTGAACTTCTTCAGCAGGTTCAGGCTGAAGGCGTAGTCGGAGCCGGGGCGCGCTTCCTTGTACAGGCGCGGGATGGTTTCCAGGTTGTGGTTCATCACGTCGGGTGGCGCGGCTTTCAGGATCTCCAGCGCACGGTCGTCCCGGCCGCGGAAGTCGGGCACCAGAACCTCGATCTGGGTCTGGGGTGACAGCTCGCGCGTCTTGCGGATGCATTCGACAAAATGGCCGGCACCGCCGTCGCGCAGGTCGTCGCGGTCCACGCTGGTGATGACGACGTAGTTCAGCTTGAGCGCGGCAATCGTGTTGGCCAGGTTCTGGGGTTCGTTCACGTCCAGCGGGTCGGGCCGGCCGTGTCCCACGTCGCAGAACGGGCAGCGGCGCGTGCACTTGTCGCCCATGATCATGAAGGTGGCTGTGCCCTTGCCGAAACACTCGCCGATGTTGGGACAACTGGCCTCTTCGCACACCGTCACCAGCTTGTTGGCGCGCAGCACGTCCTTGATTTCATAGAAGCGCGTGGTCGGGCTACCGGCCTTGACGCGGATCCAGTCAGGCTTCTTCAGGATTTCGCCCGGCTGAACCTTGATCGGGATGCGCGACAGCTTGGCGCCCGCCTTCTGCTTGGCGCTGGCGTCGTAGGTTTCAGTGGACTGCGCGTCGCGCACAACGTCTTTGGGGTTCATCTCTTTTCATTTCCGCGCAGGCGGACATCCACCTTGCGCAACCATGGGTCCCTGTTTTCACGGGGACGACGGCCCTCTTGGTCAGGGGGTCAGGTAAGTCGCGAGCTTCTGGCTCAGCATCTGCGCGGCCTCGGGCCACGCAACGCAGACGCCGATTGTAGAAAGGTCCACCGTTTTCAATCCTGCATAGCCGCAGGGGTTGATTCGCGAGTACGGCTCCAGATCCATCGCCACGTTCAGCGCCACGCCGTGGTAGGTGCAGTGGCGGCTGACCTTGATGCCCAGCGCAGCGATCTTGCCCAGCCCCCGGAACGGATCTCCGGCCGGCGTCGGGCCTGTCAGTGCTGCGTGGGAGAACGGGTCTTCGAGGCGCACGTAGATGCCGGGCGCCCCGACCACCCGGTGGCCGGTGACGCCGAAATGGACCAGGGTGCGGATCACGGCCTCTTCGATGCGGTAGACGTATTCCTTGACGTAGTAGCCGGCGCGTTGCAGGTCGATCAACGGGTAGGCCACCACCTGGCCGGGGCCGTGGTACGTGACTTGGCCGCCACGGTTGGTCTGCACGATGGGGATGGAGCCAGGGTTCAGGATGTGATCCGCCTTGCCCGCAAGCCCTTGCGTGTAGACGGGGGGGTGCTCGCAGATCCACAGGGCGTCGGCCGTGTCGGGGCCGCGTTGTTCGGTGAAGGCCTGCATGGCTGCGGCCGTCGGCGCATAGTCGACCGGGCCGAGAAGGGTGATCGGAAGGCTCATCGGCGCGTGGTTACCGGGAAGTATCGCGGGATACCCGCTCGAACGCTTCGAGCACGCCGGGCTCGGCGTTGGCCAGGTGCAGGCTGCGCACCCCGAGCGTCGCCACCTCGTCCAGCAGGGCCCGGGCAAAAGTCGGGGAGGCGCTGTCCACGTCGGCAAAGTCGATCACCAGGGTGCGCGGAATCCAGCGACCGCGCGGGTTGCCGGTGCGGCTGGGCGGCCCGCTGACGCCATCGTCATGGGGCAGGCGCATCAGCAGGATGGACGCCTGGTGCGCGGCCTCCAGCCGGGGTTGGTCGGGCAAGGCCAGTGCCACCGGGATGTGCACTTCCTCGCGCCCGATCTGTGCCTGCGCATGGTCATAGGCCTTGCGCCACTGGTCGCTCTTGTCGTTCTGGCGCTGGGCCACCAGTGCCGGGTTTCCGCCCAACAGGCGCAGCACCTCCTCGGCCGGGTAGCCTTCCCTCGGGCGCAGGACGAGGTGATCGGCCAGGCGGGCGTTGATCGCGCCCAGGCTCAGACCCTCGCCGGCGGCCCAGGTCACGCTGTGGCGGTACTGTGTCAGGTGCCCGACCGTGCTGCGGTCGATGCCGCGCCCCAGAATCCACGGCTCGCTATGGTCGATCTCGGCGCGCGCACGGTCCGGCGGCACACCCAGTGACAGCAGCGCCTGGAGCAGGGCGGGGCCGAAACGGCTTTGCAACGTGGGCATTGGCGCATAAGGCAGGCAAAACGCCCAGTGCGTGCGGCTGCTGACGGCGATCACCAGCTTTTGCGGACGGGTGTGCACCAGCGCCAGCGCCCAGTCGCCCAACGCGTTGCCGCATGGCGGCGCGGGGGGCGCCGTGCCCGTACGCGGCGCGTCCGGCACATGGCAGGCCTTCGCCAGGGCCGGGTTCAGTCGCAGGGTGGTCACAGGGATGAATCCGGGCGGTGGCGCTACAGCACGACTTTCACCATCGGATGGCTCGAAAGCGTCCGGTACAGCTCGTCGAGCTGCTCGCGGCTGGTGGCGGTGACGGTGACAGTGATGCCCAGGTATTTGCCACCACTGCTCTCCCGAAGTTCGACGCGGGACGCATCAAAGCTGGGGTCGAACTCGCGGGCGATGTGCGTGATGGCGGCGACGAAACCATCCGCCCGCGCGCCCATCACCTTGATCGGGAATGCGCTCGGGTAGGTGATCAGCGAATCCTTGCGGGCGTCGTTACCCGGCGTTGGTGGTGGCGGAAAAGCGGAGGCATTCATGTGGACATCCCTTTCTTGGCTTGCTGGTAAGCCTGGTAGAGAAGCGCATAGACGGGGCCGGGCCGACCCCGCCCTTCGCCGCGGCCCACCGGCAAGCCGTCCAGGGTGGTGATCGGCAGGACTTCCTTGGTGGCCGACGACAGCAGCAACTCGTCGGCTTCCAGGACCTCATCGCGGCTGATGCGTCGCAAGGCGAAAGGAATGGCCTGGTCGCGACAGAAGGCTTCGATCAGGCCGTAACGGATGCCTTCAAGCACCAGATGATCCTTCGGCGGCCCCATGACCGTGCCATCCTTGACCACCCAGACGTTGCTGGCGGCCGCCTCGCTCAGGAAGCCGTCTCGGAACATGACGGTTTCCACCGCACCCACATCAGCGCTGATCTGTCGCGCGAACACAGCGCCGAGCAGGCTGACGCTCTTGATGTGGGCCTTCTTCCAGCGGAAATCATCGGCGCTCACACAGGCCACGCCTAGTGCCCGCTGCTGGGGGGTGGGCAGTTTCATCGCGCTGGCCATGGCGAACACCGTGGGCGTGATGTCGGTCGGCATCACGTGATCCCGCAGGGCCACGCCGCGGGTGATCTGGATGTAGATCAGCAGATCAAGCGGATTTGATGCGCCTGATTGACCATCTCCCAGCGTCGATCGGTCGAAGTTTGCTATCAATTTAGATGCGATCAGGTGCCACTGCTCCAGCGTGTGTGGGTTGGGGATGCGCACTTCGGCCAGCGAGCGCCCCAGCCGGGCCATGTGCTGCTCGAAGCAGAAAGGGCGCCCGCCATACACCGGAACGACTTCGTAGATGCCATCGCCAAAAATGAAGCCGCGATCCATGACGCTGATCCTGGCGTCGGGCAGCCGGGTGTACTCGCCATTGAGGTAGCAGGGCAGCGGGGGAAGTTCGGCCGGGTTCATGGTTCCATTGTCTGCGTTCAGGGGCGGTATCGCCAATGGCGGGTCAGCGCACGAAATAGACCCCGGCGACGGCCAGCCAGCCCAGCGTGAAGTTGACCAGCACCAGGGGATGAATGCGCGCCATCTGCTTCCCGGCTTCGGGCCAGTTTGCTGCGGCCGCAGCGATCTGAAGGCGCCGAAAGGGGCCGAAATACAGAAACGAAAAAATGACCGACATCAAGAGTCCAATGCCCAGCATCAGGTGCCAGCCCACCGGCGCATTCTTCATGCCTACGTTGGCCAGCAGATAGGTGCCCGTCAACAGCAAAACGGCGACGCAGATCCAGACGGCGACAAAGAACCGGTGCAGAACGGCCGTCAGCAAAGGCAGCCGGGCGGGTGGCGGCAACTGCGCCACCGCTACCGGGCGCAATGCGCCCAACATGAACGTCATGCCGCCGAGCCAGATCACGGCGGCAACAAGGTGGAGCAGTTTGGCGGCAAGAGACATGGCGAACCCTCTCGAATGCCTCATTGTGACCGGACGCACGGGCGATCTGCGGACCGGAAAACCGGGGAGCGTGGCAAGGTACTTGGGGAGTCGCGGGTTTCTACGTATAATGAGTGGCTTTGCTAGGCAGCGCGCGGCGCGAACTGGCTTTGGGCCAGGTGTAACCTGCGCGTAATCTGACATGGCAACAATGGCACCCTTGAACGAGATGGAGGCTGATGAGCCCGAGTTCAAGCCCATGACGGCCGAAGAGGCCCGTCAGTGGAGCGAAAAGAACCCGTCGGTGTCGCCGGGGGCGGTGGTCGGGGTGCAGGCCTTGGTCGGTTTGGTGGTGGCGTTGGTCGCCTGGGGGCTGACAGGTCGGGAAAATGTGGGTTGGTCGGCTGGATACGGTGCGCTGGCGGTGGTGATCCCCGCGGCACTGTTTGCCCGGGGACTGGCCCGAAAGTGGTCTCTGGAGAATCCGCAGGCACGCGCGATGGGCGCCGCATTCGGGTTCTTCATCTGGGAAATGGTCAAGATTGCCTTGACGGTCGCGATGTTGTTTGCGGCGCCAAGGCTGGTTGCCAATCTGAGCTGGCCAGCCATGCTGGTCGGACTGGTGGTGTCGATGAAGGTGTACTGGGTGGCGCTCGTGCTCCGCCCGAAGCGTAGAACTTAAACAAGAGTAAACAGATGGCTGCTGAACACGGACCTACTGCCGGTGAGTACATTGGTCACCACCTGACGCATCTGCAGAACCATCCCATGAAGGGTGTGGTTGACTTCTCGGTCTTCAACCTTGACTCCATCTTCTGGGCGGTATTGATTGGCGTCGCTGGCACGTTCCTGCTCTGGAAGGCCGCACGCTCGGCGACATCGGGCGTGCCGGGGCGCTTTCAGGCGGCAGTCGAGATTCTGGTGGAACTGGTCGATACGCAGGCCAAGGGCATCATTCACAACGCCGAGAGCCGCAAGGTGGTGGCGCCGCTGGCCTTGACGGTCTTTGTCTGGGTGTTCCTG